>URGH01000045.1 GCA_900547305.1 uncultured Oscillospiraceae bacterium
AGCGGCTGTCAACGGAGTTGACTGAGGGGTATTCTTCTAATGTCTACCGTCTAATATCTAACGTCTAAATTGACTGAGGGGTATTCTTCTAACGTCTACCGTCTAATGTCTAACATCTAAAATAATCTATCTTTCCGGGTACGGCATATCTTTAGGTAATCCTAAAATGTAATCCGATGAAACATTATAGTATTTGCAAAGCGTTATTAAATGTTCAATAGGCAAAGCTCTTATTCCCCGCTCATATTTGCTGTAATAGCTTTGGTCGGTTTGTAATAATTCCGCTATTTCAAGCTGTGTTTTATCTTTATCTATGCGTAGTTCCCTTATAATTTCATTGTACTTTTTCATAAAACAAAAACCTCATTTTGTTAGTTTGTACAATTATAACATAGGTTTAATGTTCCCTATTGACTTTAGGTCAGTTTAGACCTATAATATTTTGTGACAAAAGAAATGAGGTATAAAAATATGGAATTTTCAAATATGCTGGAAAGATGCAAGCTATTTAAAATAGCCGATTATCTTTTAACAGGCGATGTTATTTGCGATGAAGAAAACCGCACCGATTATGAAACCGAAATAAGAAATATGGAAGTTGAAACCGAAAAGTTACTTGAAAAGTATTTTCCGGATACAGAGGAGCAAGAGGAAATTTATAATGAAATATCCCGCCGCGAAATGCTTATAAAAAATATTTACTTTCAATTCGGGCTTATTGCGGGGCTGAATATTTCAGGGCAAATAGCGGGCAGAGCCGCGGAATTGGGGCAATAGCCGCAATTACATTACTTCTCCGTTCCCGGGAAGAAAAGCGCCACCGTGCCGGGGCCTACGTGTGAACCGGTTACAGGCTCATAGCAAACGTTAAGCACATTACCTCTAAAGCCTTGCTTTTTAAGCAGGGCAACAAGCGCTTCCGCGTCCTCGGGCGCGTCGGCATGGGCAATGCCTATATCCGCTTTTTTATCGGCGGCAAGCGCACCGTATTTTTCTGCAAGGGTTGTAAGCGCAGCTTTTTTGCCGCGCGCCTTTCCGCAGGATATAATATGCCCTGTTTCATCGCCCTTTAAAATCGGCTTTATGTTGAGCAGTGTACCTATCATTGCAGCGGTGCCGCTTATTCTTCCGCCTTTTTTAAGGTATTTTAAATCGTCAACCGTAAAATACTGGCACATTGTGTTGCGTTCACTTAAAATGCAGGCTTCAATATCCTTAAAAGAAATTCCGCTGTCACGCATTTCGGCGGCGCGTATAACAAGCAGCCCCTCGCCGAGTGAGGCGGCGTAGGTATCTATTGTGGCTATTAAGCGCTCGGGAAACTCCTCGCGCAATTCTTCGGCAACCATTGCGGCGCTGTGGGCAGTTCCGCTTATCCCGCCCGACATACCTATATATAATACGTCGTCCCCGTTTTCAAGACTTTTTCTGAAACCGGAATTTATAATATCGGGATTTATCATTGAGGTTTTAATTTCAGCACCCTCACGCATTGCGTCGTAAAATTTTACACCGCCCGTTTCCCATTCGTCGGCATACGGCAGATCTTTACCGTTCACGGTATAAGAAAAGGGCAAAAGTGAAATATTATATTTGTGTATAAGCGAAATCGGCAGGTTTGCCGATGTATCTGTAAAAATTGTAATCATAGCAGAGTCTCCTTTACGTTGCGTTATCTGTATCTATTATAACGCTTTCGGCGGTATTTTTTCAAGCTATATGCGAATTTATTTACTCTATTGCAAAAATTACATCTGTAGAGCTGCCGAAAATCACTCTACCGACAGTAGAAATCCGCTTATTACCGCTGTTTTTGCATTATATTTAAAAAAGCGCTTGACTTTATCGCTTTAAAGCGATATAATATCATTCAAAGGAGATAGATTGATATGAAATTCAAAAAAATATTATCTGCGGTAACAGCACTTACACTTGCTGCCGCCCTCTGCGTTTCGTTCGCGGGCTGCGGAGAAAAAAAGGAAAAGGATAAATATACGGTAGGTATTTGCCAGTTGGCGCAGCATGAAGCGCTTGACGCTGCGACCAAGGGCTTTAAAGACGCTCTTACGGAAAAATTGGGCGATAAGGTTGAATTTAAGGAGCAGAACGCCGCCGGCGAATCAACCACCTGCACCACAATAGTAAACCAGTTTGTATCAAGCAAGGTTGACCTTATATTTGCAAACGCCACAGGTGCCTTGCAGGCTGCTGTTTCGGGAACAGAGAGTATTCCGATTGTGGGCACCTCAATAACCGATTATGCAACCGCCCTTGAAATTGATTTAAAGGATTGGACAGGCAAGACAGGCATTAACGCAACCGGCACATCCGATTTAGCGCCGCTTGACAAGCAGGCGGAAATGTTCAAGGAACTGCTGCCGAACGCTAAAAAGGTGGGCATACTTTATTGCTCAGGTGAGGCAAACTCAAAATATCAGGCAACCGAAATTACTAAATATCTTAAAAAGCTCGGCATCGAAACCAAGGAATACACCAGCGCCGATTCAAACGATATAGCTCAGGTTGTAACCGCCGCCTGCGCCGAGGTTGACGCGCTTTATGTTCCTACCGATAACACGATGGCTTCAAACGTGCAGATAATAAACAACATTGCAGAGCCTGCAAAAATTCCGGTTATAGCGGGTGAAAAGGGCATTTGCAACGGCTGCGGCATTGCAACCCTTTCAATCGACTACTACAGCATAGGCAAAAAAGCGGGCGAAATGGCGTACGATATACTTGTAAACGGGAAAAAACCCGCCGATATGGATATCGCTTTTGATTCCGCCCCGGTTAAGGAGTATATTAAGGAGCGCTGCGATAAGCTCGGCATAACCGTTCCGAGCGATTACACGGCAATTCAGTAAATAAAAAAATTAAGCTATGGCGATAGGGCGTATTATACCCTATCGCTTATTGCGGTTTTGAAAGGAATTTAAAAATGCTATCATTTCTCAGTTCTTTGCCGGGCGCGGTGGCGCAGGGCGCAATATGGGGTATTATGGCGGTAGGCGTGTTTATCACCTATAAAATACTTGACCTTGCCGACCTTACGGTAGACGGCTCGTTCGGCACGGGCGGCGCGGTGCTGGTTGTATGTACCGCGGGCGGAATGAACATATATCTTGCCATGCTTTTATCATTACTTGCGGGCTGTGCGGCGGGCTTTGTAACGGGCGTTCTGCACACTAAATTCGGCATACCTGCAATTCTTGCCGGAATACTTACGCAAATAGCCCTTTATTCGGTAAACCTTCGCATTATGAGCGGCAAGGCGAATCAGCCGCTTTCGGCTATGAAATACAGAAAAATACTTTTGGTTTCTCTCAGGAACATAAATAAATCACTTATAGTCTGCGGTATATTTGTGGCTGTAATAATCGCGCTGCTTTATTGGTTCTTCGGCACAGAGTTGGGTCATTCGCTGAGAGCCACAGGCTGTAATCAGGCAATGGCGCGGGCAAACGGAATAAATACCGCCACAAACAAGATAATAGGCTTTGTTGTGTCAAACGGTCTTGTGGCGCTCTCGGGCGGGCTGCTTGCGCAGTACCAGGGCTTTGCCGATGTTAATATGGGGCGCGGCGCTATAGTAATAGGTCTTGCCGCCATAATAATAGGCGATGTGGTATTCGGCAAGATATTTAAAAACTTTGCCCTTAAACTTTTGGGCGCGGTTTTGGGAGGCGTTATCTACTATATAGTTATATCCTTTGTTTTGTGGCTCGGTCTTCCCGCAAACGACCTTAAAATGCTTACGGCGGCGGTTGTGGCGCTCTTCCTCGGGGTACCCTATTGGAAAGGCAAAATTGCCGAAAAACGCGTAAAACCCGCTGAGGAGGTAAAAGCCGATGCTTGAAATTAAAAATGTTTATAAAACCTTTAATCCCGGCACAATAAACGAGAAAAAAGCGCTTAACGGGCTTAATTTAACCCTTAACGACGGCGATTTTGTAACCGTGATAGGCGGAAACGGCGCGGGAAAATCCACCATGCTTAATATGATAGCGGGCGTGTACCCGGTGGACAGCGGCGCTATAATAATTGACGGAACCGACGTTACAAAGCTGCCCGAGCACAAGCGCGCAAAATATCTGGGCAGAGTTTTCCAAGACCCTATGATGGGCACCGCGGCGGATATGTGGATAGAGGAAAATATGGCGCTTGCCGCCCGCAGGGGGCAAAGGCGCGGGCTTAAATGGGCAATAAACAAGCACGAGCGCGAGCAGTTCAAAAAAATGCTTTCCGAGCTTGATTTAGGGCTTGAAAACCGCCTTTCGGCAAAGGTGGGGCTGCTCTCGGGCGGTCAGCGCCAGGCGCTTACGCTTTTAATGGCGGTAATGAAAAAGCCTAAGCTTTTATTGCTTGATGAGCACACCGCGGCGCTTGACCCGAAAACCGCCGCAAAGGTGCTTGAGCTTTCGGATAAGTTTATAGCCGAAGAGGGGCTTACCGCCATGATGGTAACCCACAATATGCGCGACGCAATAGCACACGGCAACCGACTTATTATGATGAACAACGGAAAAATTATACTCGATGTTTCGGGCGAAGAAAAGAAAAAGCTCACGGTTGAATACCTGCTTGAGGCTTTCAGCAAATTGAGCGGCGAGGAATTTGCAAACGACAGAGCGCTGCTTAACTGATTTTTGCATTTTGGCACTTGAAAACTTTTTTAAATATGGTAAAATTAAATTAGATTAAAAAAAGGAGTTCTTATAAAATGGCAAAAGAAGTTTTGGTTGAAATATCCGCGCGCCACGTTCATGTAACAGACGAGGCACTTGAAATACTTTTCGGCAAGGGTCACAAGCTCACCCCGAAAAAGGATCTTTCGCAGCCGGGTCAGTTTGCGTGCGAGGAAAAGGTTACCGTAGTAGGTCCGAAATCGCAGCTTAAAGCGTCAATCTTGGGTCCGACCCGCCCCGAAACGCAGGTTGAGCTGTCTCTTACCGACGCACGCTCCATAGGCGTTACCGCACCCATAAGAGAATCGGGAGATATTAAAGGCTCGGGCGTATGTAAGCTGGTAGGTCCCGCAGGTGAAATTGAGCTGACCGAGGGCGTTATTGCCGCAAAGCGCCATATACATATGACCCCCGAGGACGCCGAGAAATACGGCATTAAGGACAAGCAGATTGTAAGCGTTAAAATCCCGACCGAGGGCCGCGCGCTTGTTTTCGGCGATGTTGTAGCACGAGTCAGCCCCAAATATAAGCTGGCTATGCATATAGATACCGATGAGGCAAACGCCGCCGCGGTTCCCGGCAGCTGCATAGGTGAAATTCTTGACTGATAACCCAATAGGGCTTTACATTCACATACCCTTTTGCGCGAAAAAATGCGCGTATTGCGATTTTTATTCCGCCTGTGTTACAAACGAGCTTACAGAGGAATATGTAAAAGGGCTTTGTGAATCCTTTAAAAATTGGGGCGGTAAAATTTGCCGCCCTGTTGATACGGTTTACTTTGGCGGAGGAACGCCGTCGCTTTTGGGGAACAGAATTGTTCCCCTTTTAAGGGCGGCGCGCTCCTCTTTTTGTATTACCGATAATGCCGAGATAACCGCCGAGTTAAACCCTGCGGGCAACTCCGCCGAATTTCTTTCCGCCTGCAAGTGTGCGGGCATTAACAGGCTGTCGGTAGGCGCGCAAAGCGGGAGTGATGATGAGCTTTTGCTGCTCGGGCGAACGCACACCGTAAAGGATACCGCCGAAACGGTTAAAGCGGCGCGGGATATGGGCTTTGGAAACATTTCGCTTGATTTAATGTGTGGCTTGCCCGGCTCAAATACAGAAAGTCTTAAAAAAAGCCTTGATTTTACCGTGGGGCTTGAGCCGGAGCATATATCCGTATATATACTGAAAATAGAGGAAAACACCCTGTTTTATAAAAACAAAGCTACGCTGGCGCTGCCCGATGACGATGAAACGGCAGAGCAATATATGTATATATGCGAATACCTCGAAAGTAAGGGATATTTGCATTATGAAATATCGAATTTCTGCCGCCCTGGGTATGAGAGCCACCATAACCTTAAATACTGGAACTGCGACGAATATTTAGGCATAGGCGCGGCGGCGCACTCGTTTATTGACGGAAAGCGATTTTTCTACCCCCGCAGCATTAAAGCCTTTTTAAGCGGGGAGCCGCCTGTGCCCGACGGCGACGGTGGAGACGCGACCGAATACATTATGCTCCGCTTGCGATTATCCCGCGGGGTAAATTTTGCCGAATACCGCAGGCGGTTCGGGTCTGCCCTGCCCAATAGCTTTATAAAAGCGGCTGAAACCTTAAGCGGTATAGGGCTTGTAAAAATAACCGAAGACGCGGTTGCGATAACCGACAGGGGCATGCCGGTTTCCAACAGCATAATAACCGAATTATTGGAGAATATATAATGAGAACGCTTAAAATTCATCTTATACGCCATGGAGCTACCGACGCGAATTATGACGGACGTTACATAGGCTGCAACACCGATTTACCGCTCGCCCCCGAGGGGCTGAACGAGTTGCGCCTGTTAAAGGACGATATTGATTACCCCGAAATTGAAAGGCTCTATTCAAGCCCCATGCTGCGCTGCCGCCAGACGGGAGCCGTGCTCTACCCCGATTTTGAGCCCGTAACGGTTGAGGAATTAAAGGAATATGATTTCGGCTCGTTTGAGAATAAAACCGCCGCCGAGCTTGAAAGCAACCCGAATTTTATACCTTGGACGTCGGGCAGGCTGTCAGCCCCGCCCGGAGGGGAGGATAATTCCGAGTTTATAAAGCGCATTTGCGTAGGCTTTAATAAAATCGTGCTTGATATGATTGGAAGCGGGCTTACCGAAAGCGCCGTTATAATGCACGGCGGCGCTATTATGATGCTGCTCGGCGTTTCTGCCGTGCCGAGACACAAGCCCGTTGAATGGACGGCGGATAACGGCAGGGGCTATTCAGTAAGAGTTACCCCCTCGCTTTACCATAAAAGCGGCGTTATAGAGGTTTACGGTATTGTATGATTTATTAAATAAAATCCCGCTTTTCAGCGGTATTACCGAAAATGAGGTGCGGGAGCTTTTAAGCCCGCAAAATACCCGAAAACGCATATTTGAAAAGGGCGAGACCGTGCTTTACGAGGGCGAGCCTGTAAGGGAAACAGGTATTGTGCTTTCGGGAAAGGTGATAATAGAGCTTAGCGACGCATGGGGAAACAACAGCGTAATTTCAGGCGTGGAAAAGGGCGGCGCGTTTGCCGAGGCGTATGCCTGCGTTCCCGGCTCTTTAATGCTGCAGCACGTTACCGCATATGAAAAAAGCGAAATTCTTTTTATTAACGTTCAGGCGCTGCTTGAAACGGACGGCATAAAAAACGAAGCACAGCTGAAACTTTTGAAAAATCTGCTTACGGTCTGCGCTTCTAAAAATTTAAGGCTCTCCTCGCGTATGCTTAACATCACGCCGAAAACCATACGCGCGCGGCTTATGTCCTACTTTTCGGAGTGCGTTAAAACTTCCGGCTCTTATAAATTTGAAATTCCTTACGACCGCCGCCAGCTTGCCGATTACCTCGGTGTAGACCGCAGCGCGCTGAGCGCCGAGCTTTCCAAAATGCAAAAGGAGGGGCTTATAGCATATAATAAAAACCGTTTTAAAATATTGGTAAGCCCCGCGGAACTTTAAGATTTTGTGGAAAACCACAATTTAGCTTTTTTAAAAATATCCAAATTGTAAATGTGAACAAACTTTTAAAAAACACCGCACATTTTGTTGACTTTAGTCGCCCGATGTGTTACGATAACAGTAATGAAAGTGTGAATAATTTAATATTTGCCGATATAGGTTTGGATTGATGGCCCAAATGTTTCTACCGCACGCCGTATAAGTTGCGACTATTGGTAACGTCAGCTTTTTGTTTTTTAAAAGCCGGCTTTTAAACGTTTTTATGCGTTTATATATTGGCAAACAGACTTTTTATTTTAAGTCTGTTTTTTGTTTTTATAAATAATAAAAGGAGCGCACCCGATGAAAGCCTTAGAAGAAAAAATTCTGAAAGAGGGAAAGGTTCTTCCCGGCAATATTCTTAAGGTGGGTTCTTTTTTAAATCATCAGATAGACGTTGATTTCATAATGGAAATGGGGCGCGAAGCAGCGCGGCTCTTTGAAAATGAAAAAATAACGAAAATTCTCACTATTGAAACCTCGGGCATAGCAATAGCGGTAGGCGCGGGCGCGGCAATGCACGTGCCGGTTGTATTTGCCAAAAAGCATAAATCAAGCAACGTTTCGGGCGAGGTTTTAAGCACCGTGGTTCATTCCTACACACACGGAACGGATTATACCGTGGTTGTTGAAAAGGATTATATAAGCCCCGATGATAAAATATTATTGGTAGACGATTTTCTTGCAAACGGCAAGGCGCTTTTGGGGCTTATTGATATAGCCGGCCAAGCGGGCGCCGAGGTTGTGGGCGCTTGCTGCGCTATTGAAAAGGGCTTTCAGAAAGGCGGGGACTCTCTCCGCGCCGACGGAATACGGGTTGAATCGCTCGCGGTTATTGACAGTATGAGCGACACCTCGGTCACATTCCGCAAATAAAATACGGATAATCGCGGTTTACCGCTTTATCAAAATAAATAATTTTTCGGAGGAAGAAATTATGAAGAAAATTACGGCAATGCTTCTCTGCCTTGCAATGCTTTTTGCGTTCGCGGGCTGCGGCAGCAAGGACACAGGCTCGGGTTCAACCGGCAACAACGCAAAAAAGGGTGTCAGCGAGGATATTCTTCCGCGTCTTGACATTAAATCAGAGGTTACCGTACCGGACGATTTCAAAATCGGTATGATTTGCCTGCACGACGAAAACTCCACCTATGATAACAACTTCATTCAGGCTTTAAAGTCTGTTCAGAAGGGTATGGGTCTTAAAGACGATCAGGTAGTTATAGTTACCGGCATCGGCGAAGACAGCAAGTGCTACGATACCGCTGTTGACCTTGCTAAAAATAAGGGCTGCAAGGTTATATTTGCCGATTCTTTCGGTCATGAGTCCTTTATGAAGCAGGCGGCTCAGGAATTCCCGAACGTTCAGTTCTGCCACGCCACCGGTACTTCGGGCAAGAGAGCCGGAATTGCCAACTTCCACAATGCTTTCGCCTCTATTTACGAGGGCAGATACCTTGCGGGTATAGCTGCCGGTATGAAGCTTAACGAAATGATCAAAGCCGGCAAGATAAAGGCTGAAGAGGCTGTTATCGGTTATGTGGGCGCTTATACCTATGCTGAGGTTATCTCGGGTATGACTTCTTTCTTCCTCGGCGCACGTTCTGTTTGCGAAACCGCCACAATGAAAGTTCGCTACACCGGTTCTTGGTACGATCAGGGCAAGGAGCAGGAAGCTGCTACCGCTCTTATTGAAAAGGACAAGTGCGTTCTTATAAGCCAGCACGCTGACTCCCTCGGCGCTCCCACCGCTTGCGAGCTTGCAGGCGTTCCGAATGTTTCCTACAACGGCAGCACCTACTCCGCAGGTAAGAATACTTTCATAGTTTCTTCCGCTATCAACTGGGCTCCTTACTTCCAGTACATCATTGAGTGCGTTGTTAAGGGACAGGCTATTGATGCTGACTGGTGCGGCGATATAGCTACAAACTCCGTTGTTCTTACAGGCATTAACGAGGGCGTTGCGGCTGAAGGCACAGAAGCTAAGATTAAAGAAGCTATCGACGCCTTCAAGGCAGGCACACTCAAGGTATTTGCTACCGATAAGTTTACTGTTGACGGCAAAAAGCTTGACCAGTATTTAGCCGATGTTGACGGCGACTTTAAGGGCGAGACCAACGTAATTCACGACGGTTACTTTGATGAGTCCAACGCTAAAGACTTCCGCTCCGCTCCTTATTTCGATGTAATAATCGACGGCATTACCAACCTTAACAAAGAGGTTTAATTAACCGCTTTAGACCTGACTATCCCACACAAGGGGAATATTTTCCCCTTGTGTATTTTGATTTTAAAAACATACAGGGAGGATACTTGTGAACGCGCTTGAAATAAGAAACGTAACAAAACGCTTCGGTAAGGTAGTAGCAAACAAGAATATAAATCTTACGGTTGAAAAGGGCGAAATACTTGCGGTGCTGGGTGAAAACGGCTCGGGCAAGACTACGCTTATGAATATGATTGCAGGTATCTACCACCCTGACGAGGGCGAGATTCTTGTAAACGGCGAACACGTTGTTATAAACTCGCCGAAGGACGCTTTTAACCTAAAAATAGGTATGATCCACCAGCATTTTAAGCTTGTGGATGTATTTGACGCTACCGAAAACATAGTTTTGGGAATTGACGGTGATAAACGCTTTAACCTTAAAGAGGCGGCAAAGCGGGTTGCCGAAATTTCGGAGAAATACGGGTTTGAAATTGACCCGAAAAAGAAAATTTATCAGATGTCGGTTTCGGAAAAGCAGACCGTTGAAATAATAAAGGTGCTTTACCGCGGCGCGGATATACTGATACTTGACGAGCCGACGGCGGTGCTTACCCCGCAGGAGACCGAAAAGCTTTTTGCGGTGCTCAGAAGAATGCGCAGCGACGGCAAATCGATAATAATAATAACTCACAAAATGCACGAGGTGCTTTCCGTTTCCGACCGCGTGGCGATACTCCGCCGCGGCGAATACATAGATACGGTTATAACAAAGGAAACGAGCGAGGCCGAGCTTACCGAAATGATGGTGGGCAAAAAGGTCTCCCTTAACATTGACAGAACAGAACCCGAAAACCCTGCCGAGCGCCTTATGATAAAAGGTCTCGACCTTTACAGCGAAGAGGGCATTAAGGTTCTTGACGATATATCATTCACCGCAAACAGCGGCGAAATTTTAGGCATTGCAGGCATTGCGGGCAGCGGTCAGCGCGAGCTTTTGGAGGCTATTGCGGGTCTTCAGAAAATAAGCAGCGGCGAAATAATTTACAACAACCCGAAAACGGGCGGCGCCGAAAACCTGCGCGATAAAACCCCAATGCAGATTCGCGAGCTGGGCGTCCGTCTTTCATTCGTACCCGAGGACAGGCTCGGAATGGGGCTTGTGGGAAATATGGATATTGTGGATAATATGATGCTGCGCAGCTACCGCCGCGGGCGCTCTATGTTCCTCAACCGCCAGTCGCCCAAAAAGCTTGCCGACGATATTATAAATGACCTTGAAATTGCAACCCCCAGCGCAAACACCCCCGTGCGCAGGCTTTCGGGCGGTAACGTGCAAAAGGTGCTTGTAGGGCGTGAGATAGCCTCCTCCCCCACCGTGCTTATGGCGGCGTACCCTGTGAGAGGGCTTGATATAAACTCCTCTTATATGATATACAATCTTCTCAACCAGCAGAAGAAAAACGGCGTCGCGGTTATATTCGTCGGCGAGGATCTGGACGTTTTAATTGAGCTTTGCGACCGCATTATAGTTGTAAATTCGGGCAGAGTTACCGGCATTGTGGACGCAAGAGAAACCACAAAGGAAGAGCTCGGACTTTTAATGACAAAATCGGGAGGTAAGGAAAATGGCAAGTGAAAAAAACCTTAAACGCGAGCCTCTCGCTTATATTTCAAAAAGGGATAATGTCTCTCTTACCTACCGCATAGTGGTGCGGGCTGTGGCAATTGTTTTGGCGCTCATAGTCTGCGGTATAGTCACCAAGGTGCTCACGGGCGATAACCCGCTTTCAATTTATCAAACAATAGTTCACGGTGCGGTGGGCAAGGGCAGATTGCTTGTTACAATTCACGATATTGCAATTCTCCTTTGCATATCGTTAGCGGTTACTCCCGCTTTCCGTATGCGCTTTTGGAACACGGGCGCAGAGGGTCAGGTGCTTATAGGCTGCCTTGCCACCGCCGCGTGTATGTTCTGGCTCGGCGGTAAGGTTTCAAACGGTGTGCTTATTCTTATTATGACCGTTTCCGCCATAGTTTCGGGTATGATTTGGGGCGTTATTCCCGCAATATTCAAGGCGCAGTGGAAAACCAACGAAACGCTTTTCACACTTATGATGAACTACGTTGCAATTCAGCTTGTTGAATATTTTCTTAAAATAGCCGATAAGAGCGGCTCAAACGTTGTAGGACCCGACCTTTTATCCCACGGCTGGCTGCCCGATATTTTCGGGGTAAAATATCTGCTTAACATTATAATTGTTGCGGTTATTACCGTTTTAATGCAGATATATCTTAAATACAGCAAGCACGGCTACGAAATTTCGGTTGTGGGCGAGAGTGAAAACACCGCGCGCTACATAGGCATAAACGTTAAAAAGGTTATTATTCGCACAATGTTGGTGTCGGGCGCTATATGCGGGCTTGCAGGTCTCCTGCTTGTGGGCGGTTCTTCCCACTCTATCGATTCAAATTTGGTAGGCGGCAGAGGCTTTACCGCCATAATGGTTTCGTGGCTCGGCAAGTTTAATCCCATTACAATGATTTTAACCACCCTGCTGCTCGTCTTCTTAGGGCGCGGCGCAGACGAGGTTACCTCTAAATTCGGTTTGAACGGCGATTTTTCCGATATTTTAACCGGAATAATTCTTTTCTTCATAATCGGCTGTGAATTTTTTATAAACTATAAAATCAATTTCAGCCACCGTAAAAAGGAGGAGAAATAATGCTGACGATTATTAACTTTATTCAACGTGCCATTTTGCAGGGCACACCTTTGCTTTACGGTGCTACCGGCGAAATTTTAACCGAAAAATCGGGCAACCTTAATCTCGGCATACCCGGCATTATGTATATCGGCGCAATATCGGGCGTTGTGGGCGGCTTTATGTACCAGACCTCAACCGATGAAGTAGTGCCTATAATAGCGGTTTTAATTCCGTTTTTGTGCTGTCTTTTAGGCTCGCTGCTCGTGTCGCTCCTTTATTGCTTTTTAACCGTAACGCTCAGAGCTAATCAGAACGTTACAGGTCTTGCAATTACCACCTTCGGCGTGGGCTGCGGCAATTTCTTCGGCGGTTCGCTCATTAAAATTATAAAGAGCGACGTTCCCTACCTTGCCTTAGTAGATATTGCAAGAGCCTTTAAAACCACGTTGCCCTTTGCGGAAAACACGGGCGATATAGGTAAGCTTTTCTTCTCCTACGGCTTTATGGTATACCTTGCAATTATCATTGCTATTATTTCGGCGGTGTTTCTTAAAAAGACAAAGCACGGGCTTAACCTGCGCGCGGTGGGCGAAAACCCCGCCACGGCTGACGCTGCGGGCATTAACGTAACTCGCTATAAATACTTTGCTACCTGCATAGGCGGTATGATAGCAGGGCTGGGCGGACTTTTCTATGTTATGGATTACTGCAACGGCATTTGGTCTAACAACGGCTTCGGCGACCGCGGCTGGCTTGCAATAGCAATAGTTATTTTCGCCACCTGGAAACCCTCGCTTGCCATACTCGGCTCTTACCTGTTCGGCGCGCTTTATATTCTTTTCAACTATATAAACGTGCCCATGCAGATGATTCCGCTGATTCAAATGTTGCCCTATGTGGTAACAATAATTGTGCTTATAGTGGTAAGCATACGCAAGCGCCGCGAAAATCAACCCCCGGCGCACTTGGGACTTTCCTATTTCCGCGAGGAAAGATAGAAAACATTGATTTGTTAGTAAACTCAAAAATCTATATTTGCGGCGTTTACGCCGCATTTCCCGTTTTTCCGCTGACAGGTGCGGCGGAAAAACACCTTATAAGCGAAAAATGGCTTAAAGAGCTATTTTTCAAGGACACTGGGGTGAGTACCCACGGGGATAGAGTGCAGTCAAAAATCTTTGATTTTTGCGAACGGAATTCCCGTCCAAGAGCGCGGCGAATTTTCGACGCGCTCAAAAAAACACTTACATTTGCTATATAAATGTGGTAAAATATAAATATAGCTTTTTCCGGCGTGCCTGAAAACGGCTCGCCGGATTTTTATGTTAAAGAAGGGTGAAAATTGTTTGAAAAAGGCGAAAAAATTATATACGGTAAAACCGGAGTGTGTGTTGTAGAGGATATTGCAGAAAGAGCGGTTCCCGGCGGAAAAAGGCTTTACTACACCTTGCGGCCGCTTTATCAGTCGGGCAATGTGATCTTTGCCCCGGCAGACAGCGATAAAATTTTTATGCGCCCAATTATTACCCGTAAGGACGCGGAAAAGCTGATTGAGGACGTTCCGAAAATCAGAGAAAACGCGCTGTCGGAGGAAATTTCCGATGAAACGGAAATTCGCAGTTGCAAGGAGCTTCTGTGCTTTGCAATAATGCTTTATGAGAGGCGCAAAGAGGCGCGCCGTATGAAACGCAAGCTCAGCTTTACATATGAAAATCGGCTGCACAGGGCAGAACAGGTGCTTTTCGGCGAGCTTGCCGCAGTTTTGGAAATTGAGCCCGAAAGCGTGCCTAAGCTGCTGTTTGCGGCAATTAAAGACTGAAAGGAATTTTTTATGACCGAACAGAAAAATCTTGAAACCTTAAGCGCCGAAATACTTGAAACAGAGGAAAGAGAAGCCGAACGCTTTTCCTCATCACTTTATGAAAGGCTTGCACGTCAGAACAGTATGACCGCCGATGAGCAGGCGGCTTTGGCAGAGGAAGTGGCTAATGAGGTTAAGGCGCTTGAAAATACCTCAACCCGACTTAAAAAGGCGCATAAATGGGCTTTTGACCAAGTAGACGAGCTGCGCACAAGGCTGAAAGAGGGCAAAATGAGCGACAGCCGCGAGCTTATAATCCGCCGCGCCCCCGCAAATTCCGTTATCGACTACGAGGAAGAAAAAACCAAAAACTTTGCAGCGGGCGTCAATTTCTACAAAATCGCAATAATACTTATTTCGGGCAGCTTTGCGGGCGTTATTATTGAAATGCTGTGGTGTTTTATCCGCCACGGCTATTTTGAGAGCCGCGCGGGGCTTGTATACGGTCCGTTCAACCTGCTTTACGGCGTTGGTGCCACGGCGCTTACACTGCTGCTTTACCGCTACAGAAACCGCAGCTCCTCAATATCCTTTTTCGGCGGAATGATTATAGGCAGCGCGGTGGAATATCTGCTCTCATGGGCGCAGGAGACGCTTTTCGGCTCCACCTCGTGGGATTACAGCGCCGTTCCGCTTAATATCAACGGCAGAATATGCCTTTTGTATTCGGTGTTTTGGGGGCTGCTCGGCGTTATGTGGATAAAAAGCATTTATCCGCGCGTTGCAAAGGTTATACTTAAAATACCCAATAAGGCGGGTAAAATAATAACCGTACTGTTTTCGATTTTTATTGTGTTCGACGGCATTATGAGCCTCGGCGCGGTTTGGCGCTGGTCAAAGCGTATTGAAAACAAGCCGGCAGCCTCGGCGGCAGATAAATTTTTTGATAACCGCTTTCCCGATTCCAGAATGGAAAAAATATTTGCAAATATGGAATTTGACAAATAAAGAACGAGCGCGTCTAAAAATTCGACGCGCTCCACTAAGCAAACGAAAAAATGCGGCGTTCACGCCGCATTTTTTCGTTTTTCTGCAGACCGACTCATATATTAATTATTACGGGCATAATTCCGTTCTTTTCAATATCTATAACGGCATAGCTCTTCCCGCCCTCGCGCGGCTCTGCGCAGGAACCGGGATTCACAACGTACATTCCGTCCTCATATAATGTTTTTGAGACGTGGGTGTGTCCGTAAAGCGCAATATCACAGCCGGCGGTTCGGGCGGCGGAAATCAGCCTTTCGGTGCCGTATTTAACACCCAGGGTATGCCCGTGGGTAAAAAATATCCTGTGCCCCGCTACCTCCGCAATATCCGCGGCCGGATAAACGGAAAAAATATCGCAGTTTCCGCTGACTATATGAAAAACCATGTCGGGGTAAAAATTAATAATGTCCTCAATGTCTCCCGTCACGTCTCCCAAAAAGAAAACGTGGCGGGCGTTTTTCTGTGCGTTAAGTATTTTTCTTATATTTCCGCTTTTTCTGTGCGAATCGGAAATAACAACAATTCTCATTATAACACCTATTCTACAAAATTATTTTTTGACATAATATATAAAGGGGGTTAAAGCTATGAACAACAACGATATTAACAGACAAAAACTTATTGACGCGCTGCTTGCGTCGTCCGGCGGGAAACTGAACCGCGACAGCATAAACCGCGCCGCAGACGGCAATGACGTATCACCGCTTATTAACAGTCTGTCGCCCGCCGACAGGGAAAAGCTGAACAAGGTTATGTCCGATAAGGAAAGCATGGAAAAGCTGCTTAAAAGCCCGCAGGCGCAGCTGATATTAAAATCGGTATTAAAGGGCGGAAAAAACGATGGACGAACTGGGCGATAAACTTTCGGCAATACTGAACGACCCCGAAAGCATGGAACGTGTAAAGCAGATGGCTCAAAGCCTTTTGGGCGGAGAAGACGGCGGCACGGCGGTGCAAAATAACCCTGCGCCCCCTGCCGCGCTGCCCGCCGACGATATAAATATAAAGCAGATAGTTTCGCTTTTTTCCAAAATGAAAAACACGGCTGATGACTCGCGCGTACAGCTGATTTACGCCCTGCGCCCGCATTTGAGCGAGGAGCGGCGCGCGCGTGCCGATACCGCTATTAAACTGCTCAAGCTGCTTGATATGCTGCCGTTTATAAAGGAAAGCGGAATTTTGAAGGGGATTTTATGAGCGATAACGATTTTATGCGGCAGCAGCAGGCAGCTGTGGAAAGAATGCGCGAAATGAGCCGAAAGGCTGCCGAAACCCCGGAGCAGCCCATGCCGCCCGTGCCGCCGTTTGTAAGGCTGCAAAACAGGCAGAGCGGGGCGCAGAACCAAAGCTCGCCCGCGCCTCGGCGGCAAGACACGCCGCCCCGACCGCAAAGCGCGCCCGTGACGGAAGAAACACACGCAGAAGACTTCCCTTTTCCCGCCCGTAAAGGCGGGCTTTCCTCGCTGCCGTTTTTGGATATGCTAGGCAGTGACGGCGACCTTCCGCTGATTATAGGTCTGCTGCTTATTCTCTTCAGCGAGAAGGCGGATAAAAAACTGCTTTTTGCACTGATTTATATATTATTATAGTCATAAATTGTTGGAAATTCAAGGAATATTTTCTTGCAATTTTTGCTTTATGTAAACTCGGACAACCTCAAAAGTTTTCCCACTTATCCACCGTTATATCCACAGTTACACACACTTTCAAACGAAAAAATCGGCTTTTCAAGGCTTTTTCGGTGGATAACTGTGTTTATAAGTTGGATAAATGTTTATTCATAATAAAATGAATAAAAAAATTATGTAAAGTATTCGTCAAAATTCGACTTTAATTTCACCCGCGTTTCATGGCGCGCAGTTTTTTCTTATCCGCGTCGGATACACGGCGCGATTCCAGCATTTTTTGAATAGATTTGTTATAGGTCCAATCATCAAAGCCGCAGGTTTCAAGAAAACGGTAGGTTTTATCGCGGTACTTTGCCATAGCCGTGGCGGTGCACCAGGCTGCCGCCATCTTATAATAATACTCATCATTGTGCGCTGTGCGCAGAGCCGCAAAAACGCGGTCGATATATTCGTCGTTTAAATAGTGCGACATCATTGTAACAACCGCTATGCGCATATAATAGGTCTCGCCCGAGGCAAGGTAGCCCGTGAGTTGTTCCCACACCTCAGACGGGTGCTTTTCGCACTGCTTAAAGGATTGGCAGAGTATATCGCAGGTTGACCAGTTATCAATGTGCCGCGCGGCTTTATCAAAGTATTTTATAAGCGTGTTTATATCCGCCCTTGTTTTACCGAGTACATAAGCGTATAAAAAGCACATTTCCATGCTTGAAAAATCGCAGCAATCCAAAAACAGCACGCCCTCTCCCCTTTTTACAATTTCCGCCGCCATGGTGCGGAGAGCCGGCAGACGCACGCCTATAAGCGGCGTAGAGGTTTCGGGTATCAGCTTTTTTGAAAAATCACGGTAGCCACCCTCCGCTTTTGAGTCCAATTCTTTTTTTATATCATCAATCATTTTTTCACTTCCCGAAATTAAAACAGATAAAAATAAAAAATCCCGTACACTCTTAGGCTCCTTCTGACGAGGGTTGCTCCCCACGGTGTGGGGAGACGTCAACGCAGTTGACAGAGGGGACCGCCGCCGTCAGTGGCTGTCGAGTGTAACGAGACTGAGGGAGAGAAAAGTTAAGACATTTACACATTCTCTTTCCGTCAAGGCTTAAATAATAACTGTGCTCTCAGCATTATTCAAGTATATAAATTTCAACATTGCGAACGCCGAAAGCAACGCATGCGCTGCGGGTGGACATAAACAGGTCAACACCCGTGGGGTGGCTGTTTACAAATCCGCCGGTATCGGCCGCTACGGCATAGCCGTAAATAAAGCTGCCGTCCGCCGTTCTTATATACATCTTGGTACCGTAGGGTATTACCTTGGGGTTTACGGCTATATAGCCGGGCTGCGGTGCTACGCCTGTGGCGCAGTTATTTCCCGTGTAGGTGTACGCCGTGGCGCGGGACACCATTTTGGACTTGTATTTAAGCGGTACGCCGTTTTTATCAAATTCTATATTAAGAGCGGGGGTAAGGGTTGAAACGCCCTTAAAGGACGAATTGTCAGCCGTGGCGGTGCTTTTTGCCGCCGCTTTTTTCGTTCCGATGATTTTTTTGCCGTTTACGGCGCTTTTAACCACTTCTTCACCTGTTACGGTGCGCCCCGACGATACGCCGTTTACTATCTTTTCGGTGTAGCTTACACGCTTTTCGCCGTCAACGCCCGTTTCCACCGTTTCGCTGCCCGCCGCCTTTGCCGCGGAATAAACGGTTTCAAGCGTGTGGGGTATAACCTCGGTGTAGCTGCCGTCTACATATTCTATATCGGTGTAATCAATATAAACCGTATCCGAAACCACGGTTTCAGCCGACGGTTCGATAAAATCATGCTCATCGGGGGTGAAGCCCGCCTTGGTCAACGCGTCAAGAACCGTACCGCCCGTAAACTCAACCTCAAGCGTGTTATCGCCCACGGTAATAAACACGGGGAAAGAATAAGCAATTTCGACCGTTGTAAGGTGGTTTTCCACCTTTGTTTTCATTATTTGGTAACGCTCCGACTTTAATTTAAGACCGGAAAGTATATTAGCAACATTTGCGTTTACCGAACGCACGGTGTATGTCTTCTCGCCGTCAAACACCTTTACGGTATTGAGCGAAAAGCCGAGTAAAGTAATAACCGCTATTGTGAACGCGGTCATAGCCGCTATACACCTTACGCGCGTCTGTCTTATGAAGTCGGGATCCGACAGACGATACTTTATTTTTTCTAACATCAAATGACTCCTTTGAATCAAATCTCGCAAGCCGAGGCATATTATAAACCCTTAAAGCCACAATGTCAAAGTTTCAAAAAGTCGCATTTTTGGTCAAAATGACGGTTAAAAAGCGGTTACAAAAAGGTTACAAAGCTGTAACCTTTTTGTAAGGGGACTTTTCTTGACATTTTTTTACATAAAACTTGTGCAACCCTACAAAATCGCATAAAGTGGCGCAGCGGACAGCCTGTACACTTCTATTTTACACCAAAAGTGGGGGATATATTCATTTTTTCAAAATAAAAGCACAATATAAGGAAAAAAACAGTAAAAAAAATTTTTTGCCTATCCGCTTATAAAAACCGTTTTAACGCCCTTTGCGGCGGCGTATCTTACGGTATTGGCAGTCCCGCTTTTCTCCCCGTTGAACACGGCTATTACTCTTGCGGCATGGTCTACCATCCACTCGTTCCGCGTCTGAAAACAGCCCCTGCCGTATCCGGCGCATACATATTTAATATAGTCCGCCCCTTTTAAAACAGCTCTGTACTTTATTCTCCAGTAAATATTCCAGTTTTCCTCAAACCCTTTATAGGGGCAGGCGCAAATAAGCCGTATATCCTTACCGTCGGCACGCAGCTGCAATACAATTTCCGCCGCCCAGATATCCACGCCGCGCGCCATTCCCGAAATAAACACATTAAAGCCCTCGTCTACGGCACATAAAATCTCTTTTTTTAAATCCTTTACTATTTCCGGCTTAGCCCTGTGCAGTTTTTCGGGGCGGTGACCCGTAAAACAAACTCTGTGTAATCTTTTTTCTTTTTCGGTTAACATTATACTCAGCTCCAATTCAATACTATAAATATAAAAATTTTCATAACAGTGCTTATAGTATACATCATTGAAAAATAAATATCAATAGTCTATGGCGTGTCATAAATAATACTAATAGACTATGATATAGAGGTGATTATATGAGTGATTTGGCAGAAAAAATCGGTCAGCGCATCAGAAATTACAGAACGCAGCTTGGTTTGAGTCAGGAAAAGCTGGCAGAGCTTTCGGGTTGTCATCCGACATATATAGGTCAGTTGGAGCGCGGTGAAAAGAACGCAACCTTGGAAAGTATTGATAAGGTTGCCGTTTCTTTAAATATATCTTTATCAAAGCTCTTTGAAAACCTCGGCAGTATTGATACAGCCGAACGCAACATTCCGCTTGAGGGATATGAATTTCTGTTATCCAAAAATAAAAAAGAGCAAGAGCAAATAATTAAATTCATTCACGAATTGGATGAATACAAAAACAGTTGAAAATACCCATTTAGACATTAGATATTAGACGTTAGACATTAGAAAATACCCCTCAGTCGCCTATCGGCGCCAGCCGCTGACGGCGGCGGTCCCCTCTGTCAACTGCGTTGACGTCTCCCCACACC
>URGH01000046.1 GCA_900547305.1 uncultured Oscillospiraceae bacterium
AGATATTTATCGCCGTTTTCCTCTGCAATCGTATAGCTTGCATTGGTACTGTTATAAACCGCACCCATACCGCTTGCGGGTATAGAATACTTTTCAAAGCCTATTTCCATATGACGCGCCGTAAATTCTTCATCCGCGGCGATTGCGTTGCCGTCTGAAATTTCAAAATAATCAATATCGACGGTATATTTATCGGGATAGCAATTATTGCCGTTATATATCGGTCTGAACCCCAAAAACAGATTGCTGTTTTTCGGGATAGTCATATCCGAGGTATCTACCGCATAGGTTGCCGTAACCCATCCGTCCGTGTTTGAAATATCGGAATCAACATACTTTATATATTCGGCCTTTGAGCCTGCATTTGTTATACTGTATGTGTTTTCCTTCTCCGGAACAGCGAGCATAAGCCTTAGCGCGTTGCCTTCCGTAGTAATTCCGCTAACTCTGTAACGAACGGTTAACCGATATTTTGAATTTGAGGCAAGCTGCCAGCTGCCCTCGGCGGTTGCGCTGCCGGTAGGGTTTGCGACGAACGCAAATCCGGATGTATAATTGGCAGTTTTTTCACCGTGGGAAAAGCTGAGATATTTCCCGCCCTTTGCCGAAGCGTCATTCTTAACAGCCCATGTGCCCTCCCAATCAAGAGCGTTTCTGAAATCATTTGCTCCGCTTTTAGAGGTGACCAGTGAATATTCACTGAAATCATTGATAAGAAGCGCGCCTGCGGCTTCGCCGCTTTGTGACGAAGCCAACGCCGGAATTATAATGGCTAACTGAACGGTAATTAACAAAGAGAGTATGACGCTTAATATTTTTTTCATTTTTACACTCCTATTACAGTTTCATAAGCCGCAATTATTTATTTTCCTCAATAACCTTTTGCAGAATTTCATTCGCCTTTTCGATGCATGTGTCAAGCTTATTTGACGAGGAGGAAAGTGCCGTTGATACCTGAGACGCCGTGCAGGTTTTTAAATCCGGGAATATCGTAAATGTCGGCATAAGAGTATCTGACGCGGCGACTATATTCATAACGCTTGTATTAAAATTATAATTGGTGCTTGCGTTATTAAGAATCTCCTTATACATCTCTCCCAATTCCTCGCTCTTGTAAAGCTCGGCGGGATCGTAATTATCGCCGTTCAGGAAATAGCGCAGGAAATATGCCGCTCCGTCAGCATTTTTGGCTCCCTTGATGATACCGTAGGAGCGTGTGCTTACAACTCCGTATTTCTGCTCTGAGGAGGCGTCTGCCTTCGGAGGAATTATGTAGGATATATCGTCCGCGTCCATTTCGCTGAACCAGCCGGTCTTTCTCAGACCGTATGTGCCGACAAAAAGCATTCCCAGCTTGCCCTCTTCAAAATGGTTGCGGTATCCGTCGTCCTTTAAGATAGCTATTTTGGAATCGCGCGCCTCGATCATCCTCTGCCACGCCGAGACAACATCCGGCTTTGTGCAGTTATTAACAAACACATTCTTCTCATTGTCATATGTGACAAGACCGACGGAATATGTGTTTACATAGCTGTTGATATCGATACCGACGCCGCTGCTTTCGGCAACCTGCGAAAGCTCCTTGGCGCATTTGTAGAAATTATCCAGTGTCCAGCGTCCCTCCTGGAGATACAGATCCGGAGTCGATATACCGTTGTCTTCAAAGAAACGTTTGTTATAAACCACGCAGCTTCCGCCCATATCCCATGCTCCGCCTTTAACGTTGACCAGATATGAATGTCCGCCGATCGTACCCATCTTTACTATATCTTGATCCCAAAAGCTGTCGCTCGGATTAAGAATAGTTTTATCAAGCGGCTGGAGCATTTGCATACAAACAGGGAAATCACCGTTTGAAACATAAACATCGGGAGATTGACCGGAAGAAATCAGTCCCGCTATCTTATTTGCATAATCCATCTGCGGCACATATGTAATCTCAACCTTAATACCGGTAAGATTTGTAAAATCGGCTAAAACCTGACTGGATTCGTTTGAATTGTGGTCAATCCATGTTGCAAACTTTACCGTTGTTCCGTCAAGCTCCTCCGGAACATTGGAAAAATATTCCGTTTCGGCATTTGTCGCCGCACCCGAGCCGCCGGAGGTATTCGATTTTTTATCCTCTTCTTTCTTGCCGCAACCCGCGACAGAGCCGATCGATAAAATTACCGCCATTGCCAAAGAGATCGCTTTAATTCTTCTTATACTGCACATTTCTTTCAACCTTTCATATTTTTTATGAATACGGACGGTTCTCCCGCTGTTTAATGCGGTACCAACCCGATTATTCCGCACTGTCAAACACACGTACATAATCAACTATAAATTCATCTGGCAATACTGCGTTCCGTAACGCTTCCACAGGCTTTCCGTTCCATACGGAAGCGTCTCCGGCAAGTCCGGCAGACGCCGATTCATTACCGAAAATTCGGTTGTATCCGTGGCATTCGGTTGTAAGAAGTATAAATTCGTCAACGTGCGATACCGCGCATTTCGGAGCCATCTGTCGGCTTACAACCTTGCCGTCGGCATAAAACACATATCCCTCCTCGCTCCAATCAACGGCATATGTATGCCATCCGTCTTCGGTTTCAACATAGGGGAAAGCGACATGTCCGAACCATTCGGAGTCTTTTCCGTAGCCGCCCCAGCCGCAGCCGCAAATAATATTTCCTTCCTTTGCCTGACGGTAATTTTCCATTATATCAACCTCGACGCCGCCGTATTTCGGATCGGGGTGACTTCCTATTCCGGGAGCCTGAAGCCAGAATGCGGCATGCCAGCCGTTATTTTTCGGGAGCTTACACCGACATTCGTAATATCCGAATTTGTGCATAAATTTCGGCTTTTCAAATTTACCGAACGGCCAAAAGCCCTTACTGTCCTTGGGCAAATCATAAACCACCGCTCCGGTCTGAAGCTGAGCCGAAAAGTAATCGTCGCCTTTTTTGACCATAGCCATATGAAGATTGCTCTCGCCGTCAACATAAACTCCCTCGCGGGTAAATGTCGGAGACTTCTTGCCCCAGAAATATTCTCTGAAGCCCCACTTGCTCTCGTCAAGCTTATCGCCGTCAAATTCATCGCTCCAAACCAATTTCCACTTTTTATGCTCAGGCAAAAAGCTTGAAGCATGGTCCTCAATTTTATACTCAATCATTTTCCAATCCCCCATATAAATTGTAAAGGCTTCAAGCATTTTAAACACATATTCCGCAATATTGTTCGATTAAAGCCTTTTGCCAAAATCTTACAACGGTCAATTTGCGATTTCAGCTCATTTTTCCTGCCGAAAAACAGAATAAAATCACCATAGCAACAACCGTCATACGCTTTTGAATATGGCATATATGCCCCTTCAAAATGCTTGTAAATTATATTGTTTTTATTTAATTCATAAAAAAGCCTTTACTTTTTTCTTTTTTTAGTATATTATATAGTTTAAAAAAAGTATATAGGTAAATCGCTTATTTTTTCAGAAATTCGATTGAGGTTGAGGTTTGTATGAATGATTTGACTTTACCGAAGAAAATAGTTTGCGGTTACTACGATTGCAGCAACTTCGGAAATTTAAAGATTTCGCCCGAAAGAATATCGGAATGCTACGAAATAGAATACTATTTAGAGAACGGCAAGTACGTCTATCTTAACGGAAACGAGCTCAAAATTATTGCCGACCATATATTGATTGCAAGACCCGGCAACAGGCGATACAGCCGTTTACCGTTTAAAACGGCATTTTTGAAATTTGAAGCCGTCGGAGAGTTGGCGGAACTGCTTGACCGTCAGCCGTATTATTTTGAGGCACTCCATAAAAAACAAATTCTTGAACTTCTTAATGAGATAATACTGATGACGGAAAACGAAAACAGGGATATTTTACTTTATTCGGGCAAGTTTTTTACTCTTTTGAGCTTTATCGTAATGGATGGCGAGCATAAAAAGCGCGGTACAAATTACAACTATTCCTCTATGTACAGCGCAAAAAAATATATTGAAAATAACTTTGGAAAACACATTTCGACCAAGGAGATCGCCGCAAGCATAAATCTGAGCGAATCGAGATTCAGATACCTTTTCGGAGTAGCCTACGGCGTTTCTCCCCACGCCTATATTACCGAGATGCGGATTTCCGCGGCAAAGAAAATGCTTTGGAATAACGATATTCCCATAAGCGAAATTGTCGAAAAATGCGGTTTCGGTTCACAGCAATATTTAAACGACACCTTTAAGAAGGCAACCGGCGTATCACCGGGGAAATACAGAAAGCAATTTTCAAAAAAATATATGGAATAAGGCTATGAAGAAATTAAATAAGTGAAAATCCAAACCGTTTCTCTTTTCAAGCCGAAAGGCAACAACTTAATTTTTTATTCGGTTATTTGCTTGTAGGCATATACCGCAAAATCGCCTGAGTCAAGTTTTTCCGCTTTTCTTATGCAGATTTCGGCGTCGCTGTACTTTTCTTCGCCGTAAAGCGCAAAGGCTTTAAGGGCGTAGCCTGTTAACAGATTGTGCTTTTCTATATCAAGCTCAAACGGCATTGGACTTGGTGAGCCGACTCCGTAATATGTCCGCATATCCTTGTTATCAATAAGATTTTGCGCCGCAGCAAGCATTTCGTCAAGCACCTTGCTTGCCTCGTCCGCTTTTCCGAGCTCTTTAAGCGCCAAAGCTCTGAACAGAGAAATTTCGGAAACCGCCGCCTTGTATTCCGCCGCCTTTTCGAGCGCTTTTATACGCTTATCACCCGAATAAAGCTTACTCAAATAATAGTAAATATGCGCCTCTTGGTTAAAGAAGGTCTTAGCCTCGCCGTAGGATTTCGGCATATTTATACCGTTCATATAAATCTGCTCGGCTTTTGCGGTATCTCCGTTCTTTGCAAGAAGATTGCCGTAAAGCACATGCATCCAGGCGTGCTGCTTTGTAAGCTTGCCCTCGCCGCCCTCGTAAATATGGAAATGCTTTACCGCCGCCATATTTATGGCTTCCTCATACTTACCCTGCTGTGAAAGCAATGTAAGCTTATCAAGATAGCAGTCATCGCGAGCCTTTAACAGTTCGGGGTATTTATCGTAAACGGCAAGTCTTTCTTCTATGCTTGCATTTGTATTCTTTAGCAGTTGCTCGTATTCAAGCAAAAGCCGCGGGTCTTCGGGCCGGTATTTAAGCGCATTTTCCATACAGTAAAGCGCCTTTTTGCCGTTATGCTTTTTATCAAACAGGTAAAGCGATAAATTGCGCCATGCTCTGCCGTGACAGGGATTTATGCAAACGCAGTTTTCAAAGCACCCCGCCGCCTCATCATAACGGAAACGGTCATAGAAAAGGCAACCTAAATAATAATTTGCATTAGCGGCATTTTTACCGTTTTCTATCGCAAACTCAAGCACCGCAATATCCTCGACATTTGAGGGGAAACAATAGCCCATATCCGCTTTTTCCGCTTTTTCAATATAGGATATGTCGTTTGTTATGTACGCCTTATAATAGCTTACAAGCGGAGAATTTTCGTCGGTAAAGGAAAGAGCGTACAAAGCGTCCTCATAAAGCCCTGCCTTCATATAATCGCGGGCAACGTCAAGCAGGTTTTCGGGCTTTGCTGAAAACTGCACGATTTTATCCGTCACATCGGCAAAATGCGAATATTCGATTAGTGCGAACAAATCAAGCTTATCGTCGTTTATGCCGTCTTCTGCGCTCCGCTTTGCGGTATCGCAGCCGATTATGCGCTTAATTGCGGTTTCAAGATTATGCGCCTTTGTGTGACCCTTATTAAGACCTATCGACTCGTCGAGCTTTTTAAGCGCCTCGGTGTATTCGCCGTTTCGGCAGTCTATGCAGGCAAGCTCAAAAAGCGCCGCACTGCGGTGAGGATAATTCCACGCCGCGCGGTACAGAATATCGTAAGCCTTGCCGTATTCGCCGAGGTACTCAAGCGCCACGCCCTTAAGATAAAATGCCTCGGTATCGGCAGGATGCTCGTTGCGGTCGCAAAGCCGCTCTATTGCCTTATTGCAATATTTTACGCACTCTGCAAATTTGCCGTTTTTAAGCGCAATTCTGCCCATAGAGGTATTACAGCGTATATCTCCCTCGTCACGGCGAAGCCCCTCAAGATAGTAATCCTCGGGTTTATAGTTATGCTGTTTATATTGCTCCAAATGGAAGCCGTTAATATACAGCTCCTCTACGGTTTTATACTCCGACGGACGGCGGACGGGCTTTCTTACCTTAATCGGTTGCTTTTGTCCGCGCTTGTATGGCTTATAAGCCACCAATTCTTTTCCGTTTTCATCCGATAGAGATACCTTAATACTATGTATATCCGATATTTCTGTATCAAGCGTTTTATGGTAAACCTTATCGGGCGACATATCGGTTGTTTCCGAGAAAATTTCTTTGCCGTTATCCGTAACCGTAATTTTGCTGCTTTTGAATGTTCCCGTAACATTAAAGCCGAAATAAAGACCGTCTTTTCGCGGCTCAACATTTACCGCCGCGTCAATAGTTGCGTTCTTAATCTCCCCTATTTCGCGGACCGGGTACCAATACTGCTCAAACTCCCTTGTTTCGTAAGGCGCAATCCAAGTAAAATCGGGCTGATTATCGGTATAAACGCCGGTCATAAGCTCTATATACGGTCCGTTTTTATCGGTAAGGTTAGAACACCACATATCGCCGAAATCGCCTATGCCCCAATGCCACATTTTTTTACCGGGCGAAATATGATGGTTTGCAACGGTAGCTATACCCTTATTTATTCCGGTATCATAGCCCGAAATAAAGTCCATATCGGACTGACCCTGCGAAATCAGGTAAGAAGACGGCACTTTAACCGCGTCATAGTGCGATAAATCGATTCCCTTTCCGAAATTATAAGGGCGTGCGGTTTTATAAAGTCCTTTT
Source organism: uncultured Oscillospiraceae bacterium (assembly GCA_900547305.1). Lineage (GTDB taxonomy): Bacteria > Bacillota > Clostridia > Oscillospirales > Acutalibacteraceae > UBA737. The sequence continues at coordinate 6,916 of URGH01000046.1, forward strand.
GCAATCGGCCATTCAAGCACGGCGCGTCTGTCGTGGTCGTTCACCCATTCGCAATCGGGCGGAAAAACGGTTCTGTAAGCATTGTTAACAGGCACTGCAAGGTTTGCCCACCACATAAACACCTGCGGAAAAGCGGTGCGGTTATATACGCGTACCTTTGCCTTTATGTAGCTTCTGCCCTTATCTACCGTAATACCCGCCATACCTTTCATTCTGCCGAAAGGCTCTACCTCCCCCGTCCATACGGTTTTTCCGCCGTCCGGGTTATCCTCTTCAATGGCCTCAAGCGGCATAAATGTGGTAGGTCTGTGGTGTTGCGGCCAGTTAAACTCAATTCCGCCCGAAATCCAAGGACCCGCAAGACCGACAAGCGCCGGCTTTACAACCTCGTTATAATAAATAAAGTCATAATTGCCAACCTTATCAAAGCCTCTGAGAATTTTACCACCCAAAGCCGGAACAACCTGAGTTTTAACATACTCGTTTTCAAGCGTATAGGTCTCATACTCCACATCGGTTTTCTCGTCCGAAATACCGTCGCAGTAAGGTATCGGGTATACCCTGCCCGACGCACCCTGATACGGCTTATTTTCAAAGAACATAGGCAGCTCATGCGCCTTTTTCGGTATGTATGTCGGTATTTTTATACCCTTTTTCTCGCATTTTACATCTGACATTGGCTAATCCTCCGTATTATTTCTGCTTATTACATTTTAACAGACATAAGAATAATCAAACAGTCAGAAAACCGTGTTAAAAAAAACATAAATTTCTGTTTGCCAAACGGTTGTTGCAATAGTATAATAAAATCGGTGGTAATATGATTTCAATCTTAACAGAGCCGGCTTACAGCGGCAGTATTTGGTGTAAAGAGCTGCTTAAAAGCCTGACCGACAGACTCAGGCAAAAAAGAATACCGTTTTGCGAGATTTTTGAAAGCATTGAAAATAACGGCGACGGCGTTTTTATAATAGCGTCGGACTATAACTGGATAAAAAGTACCGTTTCAAAGCTTAATTCGGCAGGAATAAAGCCGATACTTATATGCAATCAGGCAGAGCAGATTCACGGGTGCGATTACAGCTGTGTTTGCTCGGATATAAACGGCTCTATGAAATACCTGATAAACGAGCTTAAAGCGGCAGGAAAAACAAGGGTTGCCCTGTACGGTGTTAATACAAGCTCAATTTCCGACATCGGCAGGGTTGACGGACTGTTTGCCTTTAAGGATGAAAGCTTTAATAAAATGCGCATTTTCACGAATAACGGTTCTCTTAAAAACTGCTTTGATGAATTTTTCAAGAAATGTGCAAGTTTCGATGCCGTAATTTGTTCAAACGATTTTGCAGCAGTTTCGCTTATCCGTAATTTGCTTAAAATTGCGCCCGATGAGCTTAACAGGCTTAAAATACTGAGCTGTGCGCAAACAAAGCTTTCGGGTTATTACAAAAATATGCTGACCTCGGTAAATATGAATTTCGAGCAATACGGAAAAGCGGCGGTATTTATTTACGAAAAGCTTAAAGCCCACCCGTATATGTCCGGTATTACGGTAACGGTTAAATGGACCGGTGAAAACGAAAAAACGCCGCAGCATAAAACCGTAACCGTTAATAATTCCGAAAGCGGTTACGAATTTTATGCCGACGGCGATATGCGCAATATGCTGACTGCCGAACAGATTTTAAATACGTGCAGCGATTCGGACAGACTTATAATTATGTCTTTAATAAGCGGTATGACGATTGAGGAAACGGCAGGACACTGTTTTCTTACCGAGGGCGGAGTAAAATACCGTATCAAAAGAATTTTGAACGAATGTAAGCTTTCAGATAAATCCGAATTGCTTACGCTTTTAAAGGATTATTTAAACCCAATCATTCCAAAAACCCCTGAACTTTAAAGCTCAGCGCGGGCAGATTTTCGGAATTTAAGGCAAGGCTTTCCGAAATGTATTCCTGCGCTTTTTCCTTTTAGCCCTCAAAATCGCAAATCAGGGCGTTAAGGTAGCAATGCAGTGCGCGGCGAAGCTGCTTCGGGTCGTCGGTAAACGAGATAAAGAACGGAGTCGTGCCAAAAAAGCCGTTATCTGCGGTTTTATCGATACCGCTCCATTCGCGGCGGTATTTTGTAATAAGCCGTTGTGCCTTAACGTTATCTCCCAAATGTTGCCACGCATACGCCTGATAATACGGCAATTCTTTTAAGTGCATATTGCTGAAATACTCTATTCCTATATTTGCGATATAAGAGAATATTTCGTCAGCCTTTTCCTTTTTACCAAGCTTTTCAAGGCATACCGCCTCAAAGAATTTAAGCGGCACTAACTTGCAGTGGTTCCAAATTCCCGCGCCCAGCGACTGCGGGAGTATCTGACCTTTTTTGAAGCTTTCAAGCGCTTTTTCGGTATTTCCCTTTTCAAGCTCTTTTCTTCCTATAATAAGGTGTGCAAAAAGATACTGGTCGGCTATTGCGTGTTCTCCGCCCTCACAGGGAACAAAGCTGTGAGACATAAGGGTTTCAATAGCCTTTTCGGACTGCATATCCTGATTGTAGGCCTTTGCAAGCTCGGTAAAGCAGTCGTCACGGGTGATTTTATGCGAGGTTAAAAACTCGATTTTTTCTTTAGCGGGAACACAGAGCTTATCCATAAGAACCGCGGCTTCGTATATAAGCTGTTCGCTGTCATGACAGAGTGAAATTGCCTTTTTCATAAGCGGCAATGCTTCACTCTTGCGGTTCAGGTGGCTGAAATACGCAACGGCAAGATTGCGAACGGAAATATAATCGTCGCATTTTTCCCAAAGCGCCGCCGCCTTTTCGTAATGACGTTTATTGTAAAGCAGACAGCCGAGCAGCATTTTAGCCTGTTTACCGTCCGTTTTGGCAATTACATCCTCTAAAATCCGCATTTCTTCCCTGCGTACGGGGAAGGTTGCTACTATTGCGACATCAGGGCCTTTCTTATAATCCTCTGCGCCGTCCTTACCGATAAGGTATTTATAATATCCGAGCGCATAATAAATCATCGGCTGAGCCGTTTCGGGTCTGCCTTCAAGCAAGCCCGAGAGCAGCTTTACATTCTCCTCACACAGCCCCATAGCGTCAAAATCGAATACAATATCAAGCACCGTTTCAAGCGGATTGCTGTCCATTATTCCGTAAAAATCGAAATTGCCCGAAAGATAACGCATATAATGGTCAAGGCTGTCCTTTTCAAGCTGTTTCGCAATTTCGGAGCTTGCGTCACACCCTAATTTCTTTAAAGCGATAACCTTAACGGCGGAGGCAAGCGAATCGTTTCTGCCGTAATCAAGGGCGGTTTCGGCGTGCTTAATTGCCGCTTTATAATCCTTATTTCTTATATCGAGCATAGCTATTCTTGTCATAGCTTTACTTACGCTGTCTGCCGCCCATGCGGCCTTATAATAGTAATCATATGCCTTTTTGTATTCGCCCTCAGCTTCTAAAATCAGCGCATAAATGTAATAAACCTTTCCGCTTTGTACACGTTCATTATAAAGCGTAGCGTTTTTAATTGCACGCTCGGCATAGTTCCTTGCGCTGTCATACGCATAGCGGCCGTACTCATATTCCGCTAAAGCTATAAGCGACGGAATATGATTTATATCCCGCTTTAGCGCCTCTTTCCAGTAGCTGTCCGGCTCTACGGCATGGTCACGGTACTGCGCCACGTGAACGCCTGCAAGATACAGCTCTTCCGCGCTGTTCATATCTGCGGCAGAGGGCATATCGGTTATCACGTCGGGCATATTGAATTTATCGAAATTCTTTTCGGTGTATTCGCCTATTACCTCCCCGCCCGATACCGCGCTTACGGTTACATATTCGGGCATATTCGGAATTTCAAGCTCGGCGCATACCTCGGGATTGAGCGCGCAAACGGTACTGAAAATAATTTTATCGCCGCATTTAACCGTTATTCCGGCGTTCTCAAAGGCTTTTGTAGACTGAACAAGCAGTCTGCCGTTTTCGCGGTCAATTCTGAACGCTATATCAAGATTAGCAAATGTCGGTGTTCCTATTTTTGAAATGGGATACCAATACTGCGAAAACTCCTTTGTTTCATACGGCTCAAGCCACGAAAAATTCGGCTGATTATCCGAATATGAGCCTGCCATATGCTCGGCATACTGACCGTCCGTATCGGTAAGGGCATTTTCCCATGATTTCGCCAATTGGCAGTAGCCCCAAGTGAACATTTTTTTACCCGGCGATAAATGATGATCGCCTATATGCACCACACCGCATTGCTTTGCGTGGTCGTAGCCGCCGAAAAAGTCGTAATCCGAAGCGGCGGCAAAATAGCTTGTTGCCGGAACGGTATTTTTATGGTACGAAATATCCCTCGCCCCGTCCATAGGTATACCGTTAAATATTCCGCCGGCCGCAAGCGGATATGTAATTCTCGATTTTAAATAATGGAAATTTACATAGCTTACGTCCTGCGGGAAGAATATCTGATACTTCTCATGCACCGGCACCGCGGCATTTTCCCACCACAAAAACGAATGAGCGGTATCGGTACGGTTATAAAGCCGCATACGGGTCTCAAACCGCTTTTCGCCGGGGCGAAGAACTATACTTACCATACCCTTCATACGGTCAATCGGGTCACGCTCAGAAAGATGGCAAACGGCCGTGCCGTCGGGTAATGTCTCGGTAACAAAATCGCACGGCATAAAGCCCGAAGCCCTGTGGTGAAACGGCCAGTTAAATTCAACGCCTCCCGAAATCCAAGAGCCGAGAACGCCTATAAGCGCCGGTTTTATAACGTGCTGCTTATAGAAAAAGTCGTAACCGGTGGTTTTATCAAGCGCCGAATATATGCGCCCACCGATTTCGGGCAATATTTCTATTTTAAGATATTCGTTTCCAAGAACAACTACGGTGTATTCTTTGCCGATTTTATTCTCTCGGTCAACCCGAAGCACAACCTTATTCGGATAGGGTCTGCCGCTTGTGCGCTGGTGCACGCGGTTTTCCGCAAACATCGGCATTTCTTCTGCCGCCGGTTCGGGATAAGTGGGTATTACGAGCTTTTTAATTTCGCATTTTACATTGTTCATAAAAAATTTATCCTTTACTTTTTAATGAATTAAGTGTATTATATAATCAAATAAAAGTATATATAAAATCCGACTGTTTTTAAGAAATCCGATTGAGGTTTATATGAATGACTTGATTTTACCGCAAAAAATAAGCTGCGGATACTGCGATTGCAGTGAATTCGGCAATTTAAGCATTTCTCCCGAAAGAACCTCTGTACGTTACGAAATAGAATACTATTTAGAGGACGGCAGGGCGACCTATCTTAACGGCGAGGAAATAAAAATCACTGCCGACCGCATAATAATAGCAAAACAAGGTGATAAACGGCACAGCCTTTTGCCCTTTAAAACCGCTTTTTTAAAGTTTGAGGCAGGCGGTCAGCTTGCAGAGCTGCTTGACCAACAGCCGTATTGCTTCGAGGCGCTCCACAAAAAGCAAATCCGTGAGCTTTTTCACGAGGTTATAGCTATGACCGAAAGCGAAAACAAGGATATTTTGCTGTATTCGAGTAAGCTTTTTGCACTGCTCAGTTTTATTATAAGGGACGGCGAGCATAAAAAACGCGGTACGAATTACAATTACTCGGCTATGCACAGCGCGAAAAAATACATTGAGAGAAACTTTGAAAAGCGCATTTCAACCGAGGAAATAGCGGCAAGCGTAAATTTAAGCGAATCGAGATTCCGTTACCTTTTCGGCATTGCCTACGGTATATCGCCCCACTCCTATTTTACCGAAACCAGAATTTCCGCCGCAAAGGAAATGCTTTGGAATACCGATATTCCAATAACCGAAATTGCCGAGAAATGCGGTTTCGGCTGTCAGCAATATTTAAACGACACCTTTAAAAAGGCAACCGGCTTATCTCCCGGAAAATACAGGGAGCAGTTTGCAAAAAAATATACGGAATGAGGCTTTAAAATGATTAAATACGCAATTATCGGCGCCGGCTGGCGAAGTGAGTTTTATTTAAAGATAGCCGCCTTACTGCCGAATGAGTTTTCGGTAAGCGGTATATATATACGCAATTCGGAAAAGCAAAAGGAATTTGCGAAAAAATATAACGTTAAAATATGCGGAACTCTTGACGGGCTTTTGAAGACGGATTTTGATTTTATAGTTTCCTGCGTTAATAAGGACGGCATTTCCGATATGATAAAAACGCTTACCGCCTTAGATATTCCCGTGCTTACCGAAACGCCGGTTACGGACGGCACTTTGGGCGGCAGGGTTCAGGTTGCGGAGCAGTTTCATTTTATGCCGCGAAATCAGGCATACAAAAAAATTATTGACAGCGGAATTTTAGGAGAGGTACACTCGGTCAGGCTTTCCTGCTGTCACGATTACCATGCCGCAAGCCTTATACGTTTCTTTTTGGATACAGGCTTTGAAAAGCCGGAAATCACCTCAATTTCACTCATCGACCCCGTAACCCGTTACAACAGCCGCGCGGGATATATAACTCCGGCCGTAATAAAAGAAGAGGAAAAAATAAAGATATTTAAGTTTAAAGATAAAACCGCCGTGTACGATTTTTCGTTTGAACAGTATTTCTCGGATATCCGTTCTTCGCAGATAAATATACGCGGCACAAACGGCGAAATAGTAAACAACACCTGCTCTTATTTAAAAGACGGCGTTCCCCAACGCTTTGAAATTTACCGCAACACATACGGTGTCGAAGAAAGCCTTGACGGAATGTGCCTTTTCAACATTACGGGCGGCGGTGAAGTGCTTTATACAAATCCTTTCCCCCTTGCGCGCCTTTCCGATGAGGAAATTGCCATTGCAACCTGCCTTGTTAAAATGAAGGCTTACATTAAAACAGGAGAAGCTTTCTACTCTTTAAAGGACGCGGAATTTGATTGTGCGATTATATAACATTTTATTATAACCGCCCCTTGACAACCCGCCCTTCATCATATATAATAAACTTGTAACATGGTTTGAGTGTGATGTCAAATTTGACTTTTCAAATTATGACATTGGTTTGAGGAAACAGGTCGGATTTTTCCCTTAAAGGGAGAAGTCCGGCTTTTTTGCGTTTTGGGGTAACCTAAAATGCCCGACAATTAAATTCGGTAATTGCAAAATTGACCGACCATTCTGTATTTTTACAGGACAGGTCGGTCTTTTTTGTTTTTACATAGAAAAAGCCTGCGCCTTGCCGTCTTTAAAAGATTTTTACATTTTTACTCGGAATTTCTTTAAGACGGTAAGGCCGGCGGCAGAAAGGAGAGGGTGTTATCACCGAAAACAACAAAAGCCTTATACCCATAGTGCTGAAGGATGAAAAATACGGCGTGGGTATAACAGATTACGCCGACACGGTGGTGTTCGGCGGCGACAAAAAGCTCGCAGCCATAAGATTCGGCGGCTACCCCGAAACGGTACTCGCAATGTCCGACGCGCTCACAAGCGGCAGTAAAATTGCATTAAAGCTGCCGGGAGAGACCTGCGAGACGGAGCTTACCTCATTCGGCGGAAAATACGAACGCAGAATTAAGGCTGCGAATACCTCGGCGGAATGCGTAATGAAAATCTGCGACAGCGTTAAAACAGATAAGGAAAGTCCGCAGGATATTTATATATTCTGCAAATGCGAGTCGGAGCTATTTTGCGAGCTTGACAGCAAGCTTTCCGTACCCCTAATCCCGGAGTGGGAGGAATACTTTATACGCGAGCTTAAAGCGAGAAAAATTCTTAAAAAGCTTAATGTGTTCTGTGCCGAAGCTTCATTCTCGGCGTATGCGGTAACCCTTAAAAACGGAGAAAAAGAAATAGCGCGTATTCTGACCGACGGACTGAAAAGCGGAGAGATATGTATTCCTAACGCAAAACCCGGTGACGGGGCGTTTCGGGAAATACAGACCTTCACGCAATACCTGAACGCATTCGGTAAGGATATAGCAAGGAAAATTCAGTCAAGCTTTGTTCCGGTATTCAACCCGGCAAGAGAGGAAATCTGCGGTGAGCTTAAAGCGGTAAACGAATATATACGGAAAAAGAACGGATATTCGCTGTTTGACGCTCAGCTTGCGGGAGCCGAGGCTATTAAACGTCAGCTTGAAAAAGAAAAAATGACTATGCTGGTATCAAGCTGCGGCACGGGTAAAACAAAAATAGGTGCGGCGGCACTGTATGCCTACCAAAAGTCGGCAGGCGGAGGGGCGCGTATTAACGTTATAACCTGCCCGTCGCACGTGGCTGAAAAGTGGGTGCGCGAGCTTTATGAAACCGTTCCAGACTGTATAGCGAGGGCAGTATCAAGCATTACGGATATAGACCGAATGTATGAGCTTTACAAAGCCTCAAATAAGCCTGTATTTATGGTGCTGTCAAAGGAAAGCGCACGAAACGGTTATCTTCGTAAGCCTGCGGTTATGTGGAATAAGCGCAGAAAGGGATTTGTATGCCCCGTATGCGGCGCCGTTCAGGAAATGACCGAATCGGCAGACGGAATACAGTATACCGTTCCTGCCGACAGCTTTTACTTCCGCGAGGAAAACTCAAATAACCATAAGTGCCAAAGCTGTAAAACCGTTTTATGGGAGCCTGTTAATCCCGATTGCCTTAACCCCGCCAAAAACGAATGGGTAAGAATTGGTGGCTACGGATACATTCACCGTGAATTCGCCTATAGATATTTGGTGCGGGTAAAAACGGACGGTATGAAAAAACAGGTTGCGGCGGTTGCGGATGACCCGAACGGCATATTTCCGGCGCAGGGAGCGTATAAGCGGTATCCTCTGTCAAGGTATATAAAGCACCGGTTTAAAAGGATAGACGCATATATAGCGGACGAGCTGCACGAGTATTCCGGAGAAAGCGCGCAGGGCGAAGCTATGGCGGAGCTTGCGGGTATGGCAAAAAAGGTTGTTGCGATGACTGCGACTTTAATCAACGGCTATGCAAAGGGTATGTTTTATCTGCTTTTCAGACTGAAACCCCGCCTTATGCTTGCCGACGGCTTTAAGTACAAAGACGCAAGACTGTTTTGCCTGCGCTACGGAGTGGTGGAAAGCTTTTTTGAAACGACCGAGACGAAGTATAACGCCGCTTCAAAAAGCCGAACGCGAAAGGTTCGCGAAAAATTCCTGCCCGGTATATCCCCTATTGTTTATTCAAAGTTTCTTATGGAAAACACCGTTTTCCTGTCGCTCTACGATATGGCAAAGGAGCTGCCGGATTATGAGGAAATTCCGATAGCCTGTAAAATGTCCGAAAATGTTGAAAAGGAATACAGGCATATTGAGAACGAATTTAAAACCATTATGCGAAAGAACAGACGGCTTGCAAATAAGCTGTTATCCCCGTACCTTAATCTGCTGACGGCTTACCCCGACCAGCCCTACGGTCACGAGCCTGTATGTGCGGGGGATTTTGCGATTATGCCGAAAAGCTTTGAAAACGAACCAAGCGATAAGCTGAACAGAGTATTGGAGCTTATTAAGCATAAGGTTGAAAGCGGAGAACGGGTAATTGTTTATACCGCGTGGGTACGCCTTGATACGCAGGAGGTTTTGGATAAGCGTTTATCCGAATTAGGGATTAAAGCGTGTATTTTAAAGCAAAGTGTAGAGCCTGTAAAACGGGAAAAATGGGTTAAGGAAAAGCTTGATGAGGGTATGCAGGTGCTTATTACAAATCCATTTTTGATACAAACCGGACTTGATCTCAACGAGTTTACAACCCTTATTTTCTACAACCTTGCCTTTAACCTTTATGTGTTAAGGCAGGCTTCCTGCAGAAGCTGGCGAATAAACCAGACCGCACCGAAAATAGAGGTGTATTTGTTCTATTGGAAGGATACCATGCAGCAGAGGGCATTAAAGCTTATGTCCTCAAAGCTTGCGGCGGCGACAATGATAGAAGGACAGCTCTCCGACGAGGGGCTTGCGGCAATGTCGCAAAACACGGATATGACGGCTCAGCTTGCCCATGACCTTGTAAACGGTATTAAGGAAAGCGTAGAGGATTTAACGGCAACCTTTAAGAAAATGGCGATTAAAAACGGTAAAAAGCCGGACTTAAAGCTGTTAAAGCCCGATACGCCGACAGAGACAATTACGCCGGACGAACAACTGACGCTGTTCGATTTATTGGCGTCTTAAAAAAGAAGGAGACAGAAAAATGACATTAACAAAGGAAAAAGCCGCGTTTGCGGCGGAGCAACACGAAACGGTAACGCAATTTTTAAAGGAAAGGGGGTTAGACGCAGACGAATACTACGATACGGTTGTATTCGCATTTTTGGATTGCGTTATAAAGGACACTAAAGGCGACTTTAAACAGCGCGCATATGCGGCAATGGATAAAACCGTTGCGGATCTTAAAGCGGAAAACGAAGAAAAGGTTATAAGCCTTTATCAAAACGACGATTATTACCGCACGGTTGAAGAAACCCTGAAAGACGAAACGGACGGGGTAACAGAGCTTTTGGAGCGTATACGGATAGAAGAGCTTTTAAAGCTGTTCGCTCAAAACGAGCGCGAGGTTTTAACGCTTTTGCTTGACGGCTTTAATATTTCCGAAATTTCTTTAAGTCTTAAAAGAAGCGTTTCGGAGCTTGAAAGCACAATGAGGAGCATTCGCATAAAAGCGGCAGACGTATTGCCTGCCGCCGCGTGAAAAGGGGTACATATGAATTTGGGTAAAAAGCTAAAGGCAAAAATAATACTTTTATTCCGTTCGTTTGCGGTGCACCGTGCTAAAAAAAGACTGACATTTGCGTTTAAAAGCTATCCGCAAAGCATAAGAAAATTATCCTTGGCTTATGAGGAGTTTTTAAAGGCGGTAAAGCGGGAGCAAAGAGCGCTTGTGTCGCTTAAAGCCCTGAACAATCGGTACTCGTCAAAACCCATTCTTATGAAAATAAGGGATATCGGCAAATACACCGTCAGCAGGAAGGCAAAGGAAATACTTTCGGAAACGGGTATTGTATGCGCGGTTGAAAAGCATATTTGCGGCGACTGGGGAGATATTTCCCGTGAGGACTGGATGCGCTGCAACGCCTGTATGGAAACGGGATACGGCTATGTTTACTCAAGGCGCAAAAGTGCGGGCGGCAGATATTTCTGCATTATAACGGATTATTCCCTACCGAAAACCAAAATTGTAACGGAGGAGGAGCTTTTGAATGCAGGCGGAAATAATACCGGAGCTTTTTATGAAGAATCTGAGAGCCGTCCCCTCAAAAAAGCCGGATAAGCACTCGAAAAGGCTTAAACGGATATCCCCCGGAGCCGCCTATCTTTACAGGGCGGTTATAATTCCGAAAATGCAGGAAAAAACGGTCAATACAAGCGAGATAAATATGGATGCGTTTGAAATTTCCGACATCGAAACCGTATACCGTTACTGCGAGAAAAACGTTGCGGTTGACCGCCCGGAAAACCGAGTGCTGTATGAATTATATGACAGGCTGCAAAAGACCGCGCCGCTTATCTCGCAGACAAAATTTTTATAAGGAGGAATTTTGTGTTTAACGGTTATACAGATGATATTGTTCACGATATGTCGGTACTTGTCATAGATAAATATTTGTATGACAACGGCTTCCCTATAACCGACAACGATATATCCTACGATTCGGAATATGAGACCTTCTATGACGCGCTTATACAGATGGACGGAGAGATTGACTACGATGAAGGCGACGAGACAGACAGTACGGTGGTTGTATACCGTAACGGCTGCCTTAAAAGATATATCGGTCTTGCGCTGAAATACGGCAGCATTAACGGTCTGCCTAACGGCAATAACTTTTGGATAAGCCGCCTTGAAACGCACATAAACAATAAAATGCGCTCTATCGGGGATTATTCGTATAACTGGGATTACAATGTCTCGTCAACAAGAAAGGCTTTTTTGAAGGTATATATAGGTCCGGAATTTTACCAAACGGTAAGTATGGTACAGGCGGTAGCCGAAATACTGCATTTTATCGAAGAATCTTTGGCGGAGCTTGAAAGACTCAACGGAAACCGGGAAATGAAAATTATACCGATGAAGAATATAAACGACAGGAGGAAGGCGGCATAATGAAGCGTGACAGATTATCCATCCACATTTCGGACAGCGCGGAAATATTCGTTGAGGAAAGAAAAAACGGCATAAAATCCTGCAAATGTATTTCCCTTAACGATTTGCTTGTATGCATTAAAAGCAGTATACGGGAGATAAAACCCATATACCGCGCGGTACTGCCTAAAAACGCGCTGTTTTACAGCTGCTGCCCCGAAACGGGCAGCTTTTCGGCGGCAATGGAGTATCCGTATAACAAAGCGGATATTACATATATGAATACGGAATACAGAGACTTTCCGTTGCCGAAGCTTGTTTTCGGTTTCAAGGTCGCAGGCAAAAAAATTAAAAAGGTGTATTTGGGAATTACGGGAAACGGCATACTGCGAGAAAGTTCGCTTATGTACACCTATCCGTTTTCAAATGTCAGCAACGACTTTATCCTTTGCACGGGCGGTAATTCTCTGCCCGAAATAAAGTCACCGTATTCCCTTTCAAATATGCCGGATTACATTTTAAGTCTGCCGGATAACGACGATTATTATAATATCCGTCATAACCGGTTGGAACTCGGTCACCGCGAGCTTATGGAGCATTTGGCGGATAAGTCTCCCGAACACTATTATTCGGATATTCTTATTCCGTCGGGGAAAACCCTTTCGGACTTTTACAGGGAGGTAGCTTTATGACCGAAATACAAAAGCAACAGCTTTTACTCCCCTTCCCCGCCTCGGATATTGAATGGCGCACCGCCTACAACAGCGGCGACAAAACCAAGGGCTTTGCCGTACCGTTTGTTGACTCAAGGGCGATACAGGAGCGGCTGGACAAAATATTCGGTCCCGAAAACTGGCAGAACGAATTTGCTGTTTCTCCGAGTGCGGAGGACAATTCCTCGGCTTATGTCTGCACAATTTCCGTTTACAGCCCAGAACGAAACGAATGGATAAAAAAATCCGACGGCTCGGGCGCCACGGATATTGAGCCTGTAAAGGGAGGACTTTCGGGTGCGCTTAAAAGAGCCGCTTCGGTTCTCGGCATAGGCAGATACCTATACGATTTAGAGGGCTTATGGGTTGAAATTGAGCAGCGCGGCAAAAGCTATGTTATAAAGGAAAGCGAATACAAAAAATTAGCTGTCCATTATAACAAGCAAATGGCGGAACGGAAGAAAGGCTTTAAGGCCGAAAACACCGAAAATCCGCCTGCCGAGCAACCCAAAGCACCCGACGCGGCTGCAAACGCGGATATAAAGTTCCGGGTTATAAAGTCGGCCGTACGAAACGGTGCTAAAGGCACGCAGACCATGCTTACCCTGCAAAGTCCGCAAAACAGGATTATAACCGGATATATGCGGGGCAACCCCGATCTTCGTGAGGGTCAGATAATACATAAACTCCAAATAGAGGAACGGGAAAGCGAGACTATAGGCAAGTACAACATTATACGCGGCTTTGAAAAAGCAGCATAAGGAGACAGAAAAATGAAAAAGAACGCAGAAACAGCAACGGCGGTCATAGTTATATCCGCAATTCTTCTGCTGACGGTTACG
>URGH01000047.1 GCA_900547305.1 uncultured Oscillospiraceae bacterium
CCGACGAGGGCGAAAACGATCTGACCCCGATAAGAAATCTTTTTAACGAATGGTACTCGCGTGATATAAGCAAAAAGCGCCGTATCAGTAATAAGATTAAGGGCGGATCAGGAATACCGCTAAGTCCGCCTCCTTACGGTTATATCAAGGACCCCGAAAATCCGCAACGCTGGATAGTAGATGAAGAAGCCGCATATGTGGTGAAAAGTATTTTTAATATGTTCCATGATGGCTTGGGTACATTTCAAATTGCTTTGGCATTAACAGATGAGAAAATACTAACCCACTCAGTTTATGCCATAAAAAAAGGTATAAAAAAGCCGGGAGGGGCTTCCGGCAAAACACATACCGACCCGTATTACTGGGCAAAATCAACGGTACAAAAAATACTTGCCATGCAGGAATATTGCGGTGATGTTATCAATTTTAAAACATATTCGGTTTCCTATAAAAACAAAAAAAGACATAAAAGTGATTCCGAAAATTTGATGATATTTAAAGATGTGCATGAGGCTATCGTTGACAGAGAACTGTTTGAAGAAGTGCAGTTCAAAAGGGGAAAGCTCAGAAAGCGCCCTATGGCAAATGGTGAAAACAATATGTTTTCGGGTTTGCTTGTATGCTCCGATTGCGGCAGTAATTTGCATTATCACGGTAATAACCGCGGAATAACATATTTCAATTGTCCTGCCTATAATCAGGGCAAGCGCAAGGAATGTTTTTCTACTCATTATGTAAGAACGGATTTTTTAGAAGAAGTGATTCTTTCGGAAATCCATCGCCTCGCTAGGTTTGCCTGTAAATATGAAGAAGAATTCGTAAAGACGGCAAGTGCATTGTCTAAACAATCAATGGATGCACAAATTTCTGCTTATCAAAGCGAAATCAGGTCACTGACCGCAAGAGATAAGGATCTTGACAGAATATTTGAAAGACTTTACGAGGACAATTTATCAGGTAAAATAAACGATGAGCGATTCGGGAAAATGTCTGTCAGTTACAATAACGAACAAAAGGAAATCCGCGAAAGGCTTACTCATCTCGGAAATCTTTTAGATGAAATTATGGGAAAAGAAATGACTTCCGAAAAGTTCATTAAAGCAATAAAAAAATATACCCGCGTCAAAAAGTTGACGGCGAATATGTTGAATGAGCTTATTGAACATATAGAGGTTCACTCCGCTGAAAAAATCAATGGAGTTAAAACTCAAAAGCTGGTAATTTATTATAATTGCATCGGCTCAATAGAAATACCGGAGGATATTCCCATACCCGAGCCGGATATAACATTGAATACCCGTAAAGGAGTAAATCTTTCGTATCTGCCGTCAAGTGTCTCTGTAACAGCGTAGCACAATTAAAAAAAACAGGGCGTTCTTACAATTTACTTCTCAGTAACTATAAGAACACCCTGAATGTGAAGACAGGACAATAGAGATGTTTTTGCGTTTTCGCTGTCTTGATTTGAACACTCGAAGGGGGTGGAAGATATCAATTATCTGGTGGCATACCCTCCATGATTTATCCCCCTTAATCTTAACTTAAGAAATCATTCTGAATTGTCCATCGTTATTCTCCGGTTACTCGATTTCATTTTGAATTTCCGTTCTTGAGCTGATAAAAAACCTCACCACTTCGAATCTGAACTCTGCATCATTCCACATCTCAAAATCGCAAGCAATAAACGGATGTGCCATTGTACCACCGCTTTTACCTTGCTTGGATATTATTCCAATAGCATTTGTCAGGTCAATCCATTTCTTTGGCGTCAAGGTGAACTGTGGAGTTTTGGCATCGACTGTTATTCTTTGAAAAGCATCTTCATTAAAATTCGAATTATGCTTTCTTTCCCATGTTGCCAGAAACTCAACCGTGTTACGGCTTCTCAGCCAGCTTTGTATTAAGTAACTTGGATTGGCCGCATCATATTTTCGTGCTATTTCCGTTAATGAAACATAATCATCGGACGGATACAAATACTTTGCTACAGTTTCTTCTAAATACGCATTCATTTTTGGCTCATACAGTGGGGCTTCGTCATTTGAAATCAGTTCAAAGATACCGTCTAAATAACGGTTCCAATCATCAGCCTTGATGGGAAACTTCTTATTCACACGCTCTAAAAATTTCTCCCGTGTTACTGCGTATGCCCATTCCAGTTCCTCTTTCGTTGCTCTCGGCATATGTTTTCTTCACTCTCGCTTTGTTAGGATTCCGACAATTTCCTTCTTTTAAAAAATACACTTCACAGTATTCTTCAAAATCAATAATACCTCTTGTGTATTTTCCATTATTGAGAAGTTTGTTGAGAACATCTCTGCTCCATTTTGCCTTTCCGGACGGAGAGGAAATGGAGCGGCTTAATAGGTATTTTTGAATATCCTCTAAACTATTTTCTTCTCTGTACATTCTGAAAATAGTTTTTACAACTTCTGCCTGTTCGGGCATGATTTCAACAAATCCATATTTGTCTCTCTTAAAGCCATAACAGATTCTTCCGAAAAGTCGGGATTCGATTAATGATAATTTCATAGATTTTGTTTCCTTTCTAATTATAATATGTTTGAAGTAAGGTTTCAATATAAAACACAAATATTAGTGGAATTGCAAAAAAGCAAAACCTGCATATTAGTGAGTTAGTTCAGTTGATCTTTGATTTAAACATAAAAACGGAGCGATTTTCTATTAAAATCGCTCCAAAACACATAATATTCGATTATTCGTGGGATAAAAAAGAGACAAACAAGCTTTTTAGACTTGTTTGTCTCTTTTGGCTGGGGTGGCGAGATTCGAACTCACGAATGCAGCAGTCAAAGTGCTGTGTCTTACCGCTTGACGACACCCCATAATAATGTGGATAACATATGGATTATATCATAATACAAAAATGTTTTCAAGCCTTTTTTTGAAAAAAACGATTTTTACCGCTCGGAACTTTTGAGCGCTGTAATCTGAAGCCGGTACTCTGCCGGAGAAACGGAGGTTATTTG
Organism: uncultured Oscillospiraceae bacterium; assembly: GCA_900547305.1. Lineage (GTDB taxonomy): Bacteria > Bacillota > Clostridia > Oscillospirales > Acutalibacteraceae > UBA737. The sequence continues at coordinate 2,991 of URGH01000047.1, forward strand.
TTTAAAGGAACGGTTGAACGAACGGATCGTTCCGAAACCGACCTCTTCTGAAATATCGGATATTTTCTTATCCGTTTCACGGAGCATGGCGCAGGCTTCGTTTATTCTGAGACTGTTTATATATTCGTTAAAATTTTGCCCGAGCTTGCGGTTAATAAGGTGCGAGATATAATACTTGCTTAGGTGCAGTACTTCCGCCACCGAGTCAAGCGTTATAGGCTCAGTGAAATTGTGCGTGCAGTAGTCCATAACGCTGTAAAACGCGGAGTTTTTTTCAAAATTCGCGGTTTTAAGAACAAAATGCGGCAATATGGTACTCATGATGATATTTATATAGCCGTTAATTTTTAAGAGATTGTAACCGCCTATATTCCTTACGAGCAAACACACTTTTTTGAAAATTTCATCAAGTTCGGGTTCTTCGCCGGCAGGTACAAAGTTTTTGTTGGGGATGCTTTTGGATATTTCGGCAGAAAAACCGCAAAGTACCTCGGGCGAGAATATCAGCACAATAAATTTGCCGGGTTTTACAGTATCGTAATAATGTATCTGATTCGGAAAAGCAATAAACATGTCGCCGGGGTTTAAAAGATAGCTGTTTTTATCGGCATATGCCATTGATTGCCCGCTTACCGTATAAACAATTTCAAGTTCCTTATGAAGGTGCATGGTTTTTCCGAGTATCGTTGAATCCTGAAGTTCAACAAGATTTACTTTATTTTCATAAACAACATTCACGGTTATCACTCCGGCACGGCACAAAAACACAGTGCCGAAATATAATAAAACAGGGGGTAAAATAAATGAAAACATTAAATGAAATTATGCCCGGCGGCTTTGCCACGGTTAAAGAAATAATTACCGATGGCGATATGCGCAGGCGGCTGCTCGATATAGGACTGATTCCGGGAACACGGGTAGAGTGTATCGGGAAAAGCCCCGGGGGCGACCCCAAGGCTTTTTTGGTACGCGGCGCTGTAATTGCAATCCGCGCGGCGGACGCCGCCGGAATAGCCGTGGAATAAATCAGTATATGGGGTAACGCGAGCAAAGCTCGGTTACTTCGCTTGTGATTTTTTCCTTATTCGGCTCAAAATCGTTAGCGCAAAGGGCTATCCATTTTGCAATGCTTGCCATTTCGGGCTCTTTAAAGCCGCGCGTGGTAACGGCGGGTGTGCCTACCCTTAGTCCGCTTGTTACAAACGGGCTTTGCGGGTCGTTCGGCACAGTGTTTTTATTCGCGGTAATATGTACCTCGTCAAGCCTGTGCTCAAGCTCTTTGCCGGTAATGCCGTTCTTTATAAGCTTAATTAAAATAAGGTGGTTATCCGTTCCGCCCGATACTATATCAATACCCTCGTTTTGAAGCGCTGCGCAGAGTGCCTTTGAATTTTTAAGTATCTGCTGCTGATACTCTTTAAATTCGGGGGTGAGCGCTTCGCCGAGCGCCACAGCCTTTGCGGCGATTATGTGCATAAGCGGACCGCCCTGCGTGCCGGGGAAAATAGCCTTATCTATTTGTGCGGCATACTTTTCCTTGCAGAGAATAAGCCCGCCGCGCGGACCGCGGAGCGTCTTGTGGGTAGTGGTTGTAACAACATCGGCATACGGCACGGGCGAGGGGTGCAGCCCTGCGGCTACAAGACCCGCAATGTGCGCCATATCCACCATTAAATACGCGCCGACTTCATCCGCAATTTCGCGGCAGCGCTTAAAATCAATTATGCGCGAATACGCGCTTGCGCCCGCGATTATCATTTTCGGCTTACATTCAAGCGCTATGCGGCGCATTTCGTCGTAATCTATCATTTCGGTTTCGGGGTTTACGCCATAGGGAACAACGTTGAAATATTTTCCCGAAATATTAACAGGCGAGCCGTGCGATAAATGCCCGCCTTGCTGCAAATTCATACCCATAACCGTATCACCGGGCTGTAAAAAGGCGAAAAATACGGCAAGATTAGCGCTTGCACCGCAGTGCGGCTGAACATTTGCGTGCTCTGCGCCGAAAAGCTTTTTTGCGCGCTCTCTTGCAATGTTTTCAACCACATCTACACATTGGCAGCCGCCGTAATAGCGCTTGCCGGGGTAGCCCTCGGCATATTTATTTGTAAGCACGCCGCCCGCGGCTAAAAGCACACCCTTTGAAACAATGTTTTCCGAGGCGATAAGCTCTATATTGTGCTGCTGGCGCTCAAGCTCCGCGTGGCAGGCAGCTGCAACCTCGGTATCATAACTTTTAAGTTCTTCAAAAAAATTCATAAATTTGCCTCCTATACGTTTAAAACCGCATTTATGCTTTCGGTATTGTATTTTTTAAGTATCGGGTCAATAACGTCCCTTATAAATTCCTCGGTCTGCGAAACGCTTCTGCCTATATACTTCTGCGGGTCAAGCTCCTTTATAATTTCATCGTATGTAAGCGGAATACGCTCATCTGCCGCTATGCGCTCTATAAGGTCGTTTGTACCGCCCTCAAGCTTAACCCTTGCGGTGGCTCTGTGTGATAAAGTGCGGATTATCTCGTGCAGCTCCTGGCGGTCGCCCCCGCGCTTTACCGATTCCATCATAATATTTTCGGTAGCCATAAAGGGAAGCTTTTCCATAACGCGGCGGTTAATTACCTTTTCGTAAACCACAATATTAGAGGTTACGTTTATGTAAATATTAAGTATAGCGTCCACCGCCAAAAACGCCTCGGCAACGGAAATGCGCTTGTTTGCGCTGTCGTCAAGCGTGCGCTCAAACCACTGCGTGCCCGCGGTCATGGCGGGGTTTAACGCGTCTGTTATAACATATCTTGCAAGAGAGGAAATGCGCTCGCACCGCATGGGGTTGCGTTTATACGGCATTGCGGACGAGCCTATCTGTTTAGTACCGAACGGCTCCTCCATTTCCTCAAACGATTGCAAAAGCCGCATATCGTTTGAAAACTTATATGCGCTTTGCGCAAAGCCGGAAAGCACCGAAAGAAAATACGAATCGGTTTTTCTTGAATAGGTCTGCCCCGAAACGGGTACGCAGGAGCTAAAGCCTAAATCTGCGGCTATCAGTTCTTCAAGCCTTTTAACCTTTTCTTCATCGCCCGAGAAAAGCTCCATAAAGCTTGCCTGGGTGCCTGTGGTGCCCTTAGAACCTAAAAGTTTTAAGTTTTCAAGCTGAAATTCAAGGTTATGAATATCCTGCGAAAGCTCATACATCCAAAGTGTTGCGCGCTTGCCTACGGTTGTAAGCTGCGCGGGCTGCAAATGAGTGTAGGCAAGGCAGGGCAGAGCCTTGTATTTAAGCGCAAAATCCGAAAGATTTTTAAGCACCTGCGCCGCTTTCTTCATAATTATACCCGACGCTTCGCGCAGAATTATAACATCGGTGTTATCACCCACATAGCAGCTTGTAGCGCCCAAATGAATTATGGGTTCTGCCTTCGGGCACTGCACGCCGAACGCGTAAACGTGCGACATAACGTCGTGCCGAACCTCTTTTTCACGCGCCTCGGCAACATCATAGTTAATGTTATCCTTGTTAGCCTCCATTTCGGCTATCTGCTCGTCGGTAATGTTCAGCCCCAGCTCTTTTTCGGCTTTGGCAAGGGCTATCCACAGCCGGCGCCAGGTGCGGAATTTAAAGTTTTCCGAAAAAACGTGCTGCATCTCGTCCGAGGCGTAGCGGGTTGAGAGGGGGGAAATGTAAGAGTCTTTAATATCGGGCATAGGCTTCTCCTTTTACGACTATATATAGTATGTGGAAATTATATCATACCCATTATATTTTGTCAATCGCGTAAAGGCATATTTTGGCTTGAATAAGGCGCGGTGATGTGCTATAATTTTTTTGCAAATTTCAAAGCAGGTGACTCAAATGAACAACGAAAATGAAAAAATCATCAGTCTTTTAAGTAAAATAAATGCGGCGCAAAGCGAAATGATAGCCTCGATTTCGCACCGCTCGGGGCATACGGCGGAGGAAACCGCCGCCCTTTTACAGCTTTTTGACGCGGGGAATACCGGCAAAATTCCCGCCGACCTTATACCCGAAAGGCTGAAAAATGAAAATATGGTTGAAAAAAAGGCGGACGGCTCCGCCGTGCTTACGGGCAAGGGCGCAATTGCCGCAAAGGCAATGAGCATAAGCCGGGAAAAATTCTCCTCACAGCTGCTGCGGGATATTACTCCCGAGGAGCGTTTTGTGCTTATAAACGTGCTTGAAAAAATGCTGAAAAACATATAATCGGAGCGTGTCGACTTTTTTCGGCACGCTCCAATTATTAACAATAATTTAATTTTTAAAATGCGGTATTGACTTTCCCTGATTTTCGATTATAATGTATAATGCAGTTAAAAAAAGACGGCAAAAAAACGTCTTCTGAAAATAAGTTTGGAGGAATTTGATTATGAAAATTAAACCTTTGGCTGATAATGTCGTTATTAAGGCGACAGAAGCGGAGGAAACCACCAAAAGCGGCATAGTTTTAACATCCGCCGCTAAGGAAAAGCCGCAGGTTGCGGTTGTTGTAGCCGTAGGACCCGGCGGCACGGTTGACGGTAAAGAGGTTAAAATGTCCGTTAAAGAGGGCGATAAGGTAATCGCCGCTAAATACTCGGGCACAGATATTAAGATTGACGGCGAGGAATACACAATTCTCCACCAGTCGGATATTTTGGCAATAGTTGAATAATCGGAGGTAATTTATTATGGCTAAAAATATTATTTTCGGCGAGGAAGCCAGAAAATCACTTCAGGCAGGCGTTGATAAATTGGCAGATGCCGTAAAGGTAACCTTGGGCCCCAAGGGCAGAAACGTTGTTCTCGATAAGAAATACGGCTCACCCCTTATTACAAACGACGGCGTGACCATAGCAAAGGAAATAGAGCTTGACGACCCGTTTGAAAATATGGGTGCTCAGCTTGTAAAGGAAGTTTCCGTTAAAACGAACGACGCCGCGGGTGACGGCACTACTACCGCCACCGTTTTGGCACAGGCTCTTATTAAAGAGGGTATGAAGAACGTTGCCGCCGGCGCTAACCCGATGGTAGTTAAAAAAGGCATTAAGAGCGCGGTTGATACCGCTATTGATACGGTTGTAAAGAACTCAAAGAAGGTAAGCGGAAGCGATGATATAGCGCGCGTTGCAACCGTTTCTTCGGGCGACGAGGTTATAGGCAAGCTTATTGCCGAGGCTATGAGCAAGGTTACGGCGGACGGCGTTATAACCGTTGAGGAATCAAAGACCGCCGAAACATACTCAGAGGTTGTTGAGGGTATGCAGTTCGACCGCGGATACATCACCCCCTATATGGTGACAGACTCCGACAAAATGGAAGCAGTGCTTGACGACGCGCTTATTCTTATAACCGATAAGAAAATTTCCAACATTCAGGAAATTCTGCCGCTGCTTGAGCAGATAGTTCAGGCGGGCAAAAAGCTGCTTATAATTGCAGAGGATATTGAGGGCGAGGCTCTCTCAACCCTTATTGTAAACAAGCTGCGCGGCACATTTACCTGCGTTGCGGTTAAAGCTCCCGGCTTTGGCGACAGACGTAAGGAAATGCTCCGCGATATAGCTATTCTTACCGGCGGTGAGGTTATTTCCGAGGAACTCGGACTTGAGCTTAAGGACACCACAATGGAGCAGCTCGGTAAGGCGCGCCAGGTTAAGGTTACAAAGGAAAACACCATTATTGTTGACGGTGCGGGCGATTCCGCCGCTATTAAGGACAGAGTGGCCCAGATAAGAAACGAGCTGGCTGTCACCACATCCGATTTCGATAAAGAAAAGCTCCAGGAAAGGCTTGCCAAACTTGCGGGCGGCGTAGCCGTTATTAAAGTAGGCGCAGCTACCGAAATTGAAATGAAGGATAAAAAGCTCCGTATAGAGGACGCTCTTTCAGCTACCAAGGCAGCCGTTGAAGAGGGCATTGTAGCAGGCGGCGGCGTAGCGCTTATTAATGCTATTCCGGCGGTTAAGGCGCTGCTTGATACCGTTTCGGGCGATGAAAAGACGGGCGTTAATATTGTGCTTAAAGCGCTTGAAGCCCCGATTAAGCAGATTGCGTTCAACGCTGGTCTTGAAGGCTCTGTAATAATTGATAAGATTGTAAACAGCGGCAAGGTAAACTACGGCTTTGACGCTTACAACGAGACATATACCGATATGATAGACGCCGGCATCGTAGACCCGACCAAGGTTACCCGCTCGGCTCTTGAAAACGCCGCGTCCGTTGCGGCAATGGTTCTTACAACCGAGAGCCTTGTTGCCGATAAAAAAGAGGACGCCGCCGCTGCAAACGCAGCCGCAGCTGCCGCCGCACAGGCGGGCGGAATGTATTAATTCCGATTTATAAGTGATATAAACCCCCGAACCCCCGGCCGTTTAAGGTCGGGGGTTCGGGGGTTATAGAGCACGACGGATTTTTTCGGCGCGCTCTTTTTAATTTTAAGTTTTGCGATTAATAAGCTACACCCTGTGCGAGCATTGCCTCGGCAACCTTTTCAAAGCCCGCAATGTTAGCACCCGCAAGCAGATTGCCCTCCATATCATACTTCTTTGCGGCATTGTAGGAATTGTGGAAAATGTTTATCATAATATCCTGAAGTTTTGCGTCAACCTCGTCAAACGTCCAGCTGTAGCGCATGGAGTTCTGGCTCATTTCAAGAGCGGATGTTGCAACGCCGCCCGCGTTTGCAGCCTTTGCGGGCCCGAAGAGGATTCCCGAAGACTGGAATACTTCTATAGCCTCAAGGGTTGACGGCATGTTAGCGCCCTCGGCAACGGCAGTTACGCCGTTTGCAACAAGAATTTTTGCCGATTCTTCGTCAATTTCGTTCTGAGTAGCGCAGGGAAGAGCAATATCGCACTTAATTGTCCAAATGCCCTTGCAGCCCTCGTGGTACTCGGCGCCGCTTACACGCTCTGCATACTCTTTGATTCTGCCGCGCTCAACCTCTTTAATCTGCTTAACAACGTCGAGCTTTATGCCGTTGGGGTCGTAAACATATCCGTTTGAATCGGAAAGAGCAACAACCTTACCGCCTAATTGCGTAGCCTTTTCGGTAGCGTAAATAGCAACGTTGCCCGAGCCCGAAACTACAACGGTTTTGCCCTTGAAAGAATCGTTCTTCATGCACTTGAGCATTTCCTCGGTGTAGTAGCAAAGTCCGTAGCCGGTAGCCTCGGTACGCGCAAGCGAGCCGCCGTATGTAAGACCCTTGCCGGTAAGAACGCCGGTGAATTCATTGCGCAGCCTCTTATACTGACCGAACATATAGCCTATTTCTCTGGCGCCCGTGCCTATATCGCCCGCGGGAACGTCGGTGTCCGCTCCGATATGCTTTGAAAGCTCGGTCATAAAGCTCTGGCAGAAACGCATAATTTCGCCGTCTGATTTGCCCTTGGGGTCAAAGTCCGAGCCGCCCTTGCCACCGCCTATGGGCAGACCGGTAAGGCTGTTTTTGAAAATTTGCTCAAAGCCTAAGAATTTAATAACCGAAGCGTTAACCGAGGGGTGCAGACGTATACCGCCCTTGTACGGACCTATGGCAGAGTTGAACTGAACTCTGTAACCGCGGTTCACCTGAACCTTGCCGTTATCGTCAACCCAAGAAACACGGAAGAAAATCTGTCTTTCCGGCTCAACTATTCTTTCAAGCACGCCGTTTTCCTCTAACTTCGGGTTAGCGGCTACAACCGGCTCTAATGAGCCTAAAACCTCGCGTACAGCCTGCAAAAATTCCTTTTCGCCGGGGCTGCGCTTTTCAACGCCTTCGTATACTCTGTTTAAGTATTCTGATTTAAACATTTTACAGTACCTCCTATAATTTTTACGTATTTAAGAATACTACTAAAACGCGCGCCAGTCAATAAAAAATTAAGTCCTAAAAGTAAATTTTTTTGCATTTACGGCGCATATGCTTTGAAATTGTGAAAAAATATGCTAAAATGGAGCGGGTGATAGAATGAAAGACTTTAAATATATACTTTTCGATTTGGACGGAACCATAACCGATTCCGCAAAGGGAATTACCGATTCGGTAAAATACGCCCTTGAAAAAATGGGTGAGGAAATACCGCCCTATGAAACGCTTTGCCGCTTTATAGGCCCGCCGCTTAAAACGGGCTTTTCAGAGTTTTGCGGTATGAGCGACGAATCGGCGGAAAAGGCGGTTGAATATTACCGCGAATACTATCACGTTAAGGGCGTGCTTGATTGCGAGGTGTACCCCGGAATACCCGCACTGCTTGAAAAGCTGCAAAGCGCGGGAAAAAATGCAGTGCTTGCAACCTCTAAGCCCGAGAAATTCGCAAAAATTATTTTGGAGCATTTCGGGTTATCAAAATTTTTTTATTTTATTGGCGGCGCCAGCCTTGACGATACGCGCAATGAAAAGCATCAGGTAATAGAATACGTTATAAACGCCTGCGGCATAAAAGACAAAACGGCCGCCGTTATGGTGGGCGACCGTTTTCACGATATTGAGGGGGCTCGGCTCAACGGAATAGCGTCTGTCGGCGTGCTTTACGGCTTCGGTAACCGACACGAGCTTGAAAACGCGGGAGCGGGCGCTATTGCCGAAAGCGTTTCGGCGCTTGAAAGCATTTTACTTTAAAAATTTATAACGCCTAAATGCTCAAGCAGTATTTTTATACCGATTAAAATAAGTATTACGCCACCGGCAATTTCCGCTTTGTTTTTGTATTTCAGCCCGAAAACATTGCCTACTTTAAGCCCTACGCCCGAAATAATAAAGGTTATGGCGCCTATAAAGCACACTGCGGCTATAATGTTAACGTCGGGCAGCAACGCAAAGGTTATGCCAACGGCGAGCGCGTCAATGCTTGTGGCAACCGCCAACACCGCCATTGCAGATATGCCGAAGGATGAATCGGTAGTTTCGGTCTCTTTTGAAAAGCCCTCTTTAAGCATATTTCCGCCTATAAACGAGAGCAGAACAAAGGCTACCCAGTGGTCGTACCTTGTTATATATTTTTCAAAGGTTGAGCCTAAAAGGTAACCGATAGTGGGCATTAGCGCCTGAAAGCCGCCGAACCACGCCCCGATTATTAAATAATGTTTCGGTTTCAGCTGCCGCGTGGACAGCCCCTTACATACCGAAACGGCAAACGCGTCCATTGAAAGCCCTACCGCAATTAAGAAAAGCTCAATAATACTCATAAAAATTACCCCCGATAAAAAAAGACCCGTGTGCCGCGCGGCACCGAGTCTCGTTATTTAATACAAGCCGGGCAAAAATGCCGATATGTCGACTTGCAACGCGCTTTATGCGCGCCACTACTCCCTCAGGATATAATGATATTATCATAAATTTGCGTATTTGTCAATAAAAAACAATCAGATAAAAAATATTTAAAAACAGATAAACTCGAGCGTGCCGAAAAAGTCGACACGCTCTTGGACGGGAATGCCGCTCGCTCGAAAATCAGAGATTTTCGGACTGCACTCTATCCCCGCCAATACCACCCCAGCGCCCTTGAAAAACCGCTTAATGAGCGGTTTTTCGCTTACAAGGTGTTTTTCCGCCGCGCATGTCAGCGGAAAAACGTAAATGCGGCGTGAACGCCGCAAAAATAAAATCTTGGGTTTATCGACAGATTGAAATATTCGCTGTTGCGGCAGCTTCCTTTATATGGTAAAATCAAATTAAAGAAAGTTTTTTGGGGGAGCATATGAAAAAGAACGGAAAGAAAAAGGTTTCGGCTTTAAAAAATAATTTCTATTTTTTAAGGCTCGTTTGGCAAATTTCCCCGGCGGCGGTTATACTCAATTTTTTCACAACACTGCTCGGCTTTGCGCAGTGGGTGTTTTATTCGGTATTTTTCTTACAGTATCTTTTCGGTGCGGCGGGCGCGTGCAAATTTTCCGATATTCTTATTTTTATTTGGGCGGCGGCTGTTATCGACATTCTTATAAGTATATACAACGCCTGGTTTTACCAAAGCTATATGTATAGGGAGTATATTAAAATAGGTTATCGCCTTAATTTAAAGCTTTTTAAAAAGGCGCAAACCGCCGATATTTCCTGCTATGAAACGCCCGAGTTTTACAATATTTACACCAAAGCAGCTTCCGAGGCTGCCGCGCGCGCAGTGTCGGTGCTTAATAATTGCTCCGCTGCCGTTTCTGCGCTCATATCCTCTGTAACCGTTATTGTTACAATGGCAAAAATAACCCCGCTTGCGCTTATTTTTATAGCTCTGCCGCTTATAGGCAACCTGTTTTTCGGCAAAAAGTTAGGTCACGTAACCTTTGAGATAGACAGGGATTCAACCCCCGCGCGGCGGCAAAAGGATTATGTAAACCGCGTACTGTATTTCCGCAAGTATGCCGCTGAAATCAGAACCACGGGTTTTTTCGGCGTGCTTAAAGAGGCGTATGGGCTTGCCGCGAAAAGAACGGCTGAGGTGGCACGGCAATACGCGCTTAAAAAATCGCTTTATTCGGGGGCAAAAAGCATTTTAATGTTTTTGCTCGGCTATGAGGGAATGTGGCTTTGCGCCGCAATACTCGGCATAAGCGGGAAATTAGGCGTTTCCGATTTAATTGTGCTTTTAAACGCGATAGTAAGCGTTTCTTGGATGCTTAACAATTTTGAGCGGTCTGTTTCGGGGCTGTTTACCGACGCGGAGTTTATAGAAAATTTAAAGCAGTTTTTCGCGTATAAGCCTAAAATAGACGAGACCGCGGGCGGACTGAGTATCCCTGAGCGTGTGGAAAGCATAGAATTTAAAAATGTATATTTTAAGTATGACGGGGCGGAAAATTACGCGCTTGAAAATATAAGCCTTGTTTTAAACAGGGGTGACAGAAACGCGCTTGTGGGTATAAACGGCAGCGGCAAAAGCACCTTTTTAAAGCTGCTTATGCGGTTTTACGATCCCGAAAAGGGCGAAATACTTTTAAACGGTGTTAATATTAAAAAATACGATGTTAATGAGTACCGAAAGCATATGGGCGTTGCCTTTCAGGATTTTGCCATGTTCTCGGCAACCGTGGCGGAAAACGTACTTTTGGACGAGGTAAAGACAGACGAAGACCGCGAGCGCGTGATAGCAGCCTTAAAAAAGAGCGATGTTTACGAGGATGTTTTAAAGCTTAAAAACGGCATAGACACTGTGCTTACAAGAGAATTTGACGAAAACGGCGCAGAGCTCTCGGGCGGGCAGAGGCAGAAAATAGCCATTGCCCGCGCGGTGGCGAAAAACAGCGACGTAATACTGCTTGACGAGCCATCAAGCGCGCTTGACCCGATTGCCGAATACAAAATGTTTGAAACTATGGCGGGGCTTTGCAAAAATAAAGACGTTTTATCGGTAATAGTATCGCACCGCCTTTCATCGGCTGCGGTGTGCGAGAAAATATTTGTTTTTGATAAGGGCAAATTGGCAGAGCAGGGCACACATAAAAAGCTGCTTGAAAACGGCGGTGTATACGCCGAAATGTTTAAAAAGCAGGCGCGAAATTATTTGACGGAGGCGGCGTATGAATAAGAACCCCCCAAAAAAACACAGCACCCTGTCAAATACGCTCTTCGCGCTTAAATGGCAGTTTGAAATCGCGCCCGCATACACCGTGTTTACGCTTATGCAGACCGTGCTCGGCGATGTTGTAACGCTTTTTGAGCACACGTTTTTAACGGCGTACATTATAAGCTGCGTTGAGCAAAAGAAAACACTTACCGATGTGCTGTATTTTCTAATTCCTGTGGCAATAGCAGTGTTTATAAAGCTGATGCTTAACACCGTTTTCGACGCTTACATAGCGCCCGCCGAAAGGGAAAAAATACAAATGAAAATGCGTATGCGGCTTTATGAAAAGGCGGCTTCTTTAGAGCTTGCAAGGTATGACGACTCGGGATTTTACAACGACTTTGTTTGGGCAATGCAAAAAGCGCCCGACCACATAACCGGAGCGGTCGGGGCGTTTAATACGCTTTTAAGCCGAATTACGGTAAGCATTATCGCGGGCGCGTATATCATTTCGGTTGACGCGGTCTCGCTTTTAATTTTAGTGTTTTTAATTCCGCTTACATATTTTTCCGGGCGTGTAATAAATAAGCGCGCAATGAAAATGCAAGAGGAAATTGTGCCCGTGCAAAGGCGCAGCGACTATGTGAGCAGAATTTTTTACCTTGCCGATTATGTAAAAGATCTAAAAACCGGCAATATAAGCCCAAAATTGGAAAAGGATTTATCCGATTCCACAGAGGATATGCGCGCGATAGTTAAAAAACGCCAAAAGCCCATAATCGCACTGCGTGTAGCAACGGAATCGACAGCCGACATTATAATAAGCGGCGTATATCTTTCCTACCTGTTTTTTAAGGCTTTGGTGCTCGGCAAGTTCGGCTTAGGCTCGCTGCTCGGCGTTTATAATTCAACCCAGACCCTTAACGGAAAGGTTTTGACCGCCGTTTCAAATTTATCGGAATTTCAAAACCACAGCCTTTATATTGAAAAGCTGCGTCGCTTTTCGGAAACCGAAAACACTATGGAGGATAACGGGCGCAAAGCCTTACCCGCGGGCGGCGATATAGTTCTTCGCAATGTGGAATTTACATATCCCGGCAACAGTGAGCCGACCCTAAAGGACGTAAGCTGCTCCTTTAAAAGGGGAGAAAAGGTTGCGCTTGTCGGCTTTAACGGCGCGGGTAAATCCACGCTTATAAAGCTGATTTTAAGGCTTTACGACCCAACGGGCGGCGAAATAAGCTACGGCGGGGAGAATATAAAAAACTACCGCATTGCGGATTACAAGGGCTGCTTCGGCGTTTTGTTTCAGGATTATGAGCTTATAGCAACAGACCTTGCGCACAATATATCAGCCGATAATAAACCGCTTGATATAAAAAAGGCGGACGAGGCGCTTAAAAAATCCGCGTTTTGGGATAAATTTGAAACTCTGCCGAACGGCTATGAAACACAGCTTACAAAGGAATTTGACGAGAGCGGCTTTAACCCCTCGGGCGGCGAAAAGCAGAAAATAGCGCTGGCGCGGGTGCTTTACGCCGATTCCGATATAATAATATTAGACGAACCCTCGGGCGCGCTTGACCCGATTGCGGAATATACCCTTAATAAAACCGTGACCGAGCTTTCAAGCGATAAAACGGTTATAATTATTTCTCACAGGCTTTCCACAACCCGCTTTGCCGATAAAATTTATATGCTGGCAAACGGTGAAATTATTGAAAGCGGCACTCACGAAAAACTTATAAAACAAAACGGCAAATATGCCGAAATGTTCCGCTTGCAGGCGGAAAAGTACAGGTAAACCTTGAAAAAATATATAGTAAAAAAGTTAAATTAACTCTTGACATATACGGGCGGGTGTGATATTATACATAAGCAGTTAGCCGTGACTAACTAAAAGGTCGCGGATAATTTGTTCAGCTGTGGTTAGCAATTGCTAACCGATTGAAAAAATCATACGGAAAGGGGATGTGTAATTGTCGGAAGAAATTATTATTCGGCACTGTTCTCCGACGCTCGCGGGAATTAAAACCGGAAATATGTTCATAAGTCCTTACAAAAACGTGAATGAAATGCGCGCCGATATTCGGTTGTGGAACAAAATGTTCTCGAAAAAAGGTATCCGCGTACTTCCGCTGAGGTACAACGGGCGCAACGCACTTATATACATTTACCGTCCATCCATGCTTTCGCGGGATTTACAGGATGAATCGGCATATGCTATTCTCAGCAAGCGCGGGTACGGCGCGCATACTCCCGAGGGGTGCATTGCGCATCTCGTAAAACGCATGAGAGCCTGCGAAGAATTTCCGCATGAGGTCGGTTTGTTCCTCGGTTATCCGCCCGAGGATGTAAGCGGTTTTATTGAAAACAGAGCGGGAAAGTGCAAATGCGTGGGCTGCTGGAAAGTGTACGGCGACGAGAAAGCCGCCGGAAAGAAATTTGACGAATACAAAAAGTGTACGAAAATCTACACAAAACAGTATTCCGAGGGAAAAACTATTGAACGGCTGACCGTAGCCGGTTAATATAAAAAAACTATGAAAGGTTGAAATTATTATGAGTAAAATAGCTGTTGTTTATTGGAGCGGTACGGGAAATACGGAGACTATGGCGGGTGCCGTTGCAGACGGCGCCAAAGCTGCGGGAGCCGAGGCTGTGCTTATGACCTCTGCAGAATTTTCCGCCGATATGATGGACTCCTACGACGCGGTTGCGTTCGGCTGCCCCGCAATGGGCGCCGAGGTTTTGGAGGAGGATGAATTTGCTCCGATGTTTGAAGCCTGCGAAAGCAAGCTGAAAGGGAAAAAGATCGCCCTCTTCGGCTCCTACGGCTGGGGCGACGGCGAATGGATGCGCAACTGGGGGGAAACCTGCAAGGCGGACGGCGCAGTTATGGCTTGCGATCCGGTAATCTGCAACGACGCCCCCGATGACGACGCCGTTTCCGAGTGCAATAACCTCGGCAAGGCGCTTGCGTAAAAAAACAAAATAGTATGCTAAGCCCCGGAATTCCGCCGAACCCGACTTAAAATCGGTCAAAGCGGAATTTCGGGGTTTATTATGCTTGCAGAGAATATAACAGCCGAAAAGCGGCTTTTTATAAAAAGAAGTTTGTTTTCCTATAAAAGAAGTTTGTTTTTACTATTGCAATAATTGAGATAAATTGGTATAATGTTTAAAACTTAATATCATATAAAAAGATACGGTTTGAAAAGTTGTTAGCTGAGTAGATGAAAAAGGAAATCAGGTTCGAGTCCTGAACAACCGCCATTACTGTATTTGAAAAAACGGGAGCATTGCATTTTCGGCAATATTTCCGCGCGGATTTTTTCGCAGCATCATAAGTCAGGATACCTGCCGTGTCTTTTTTGGTTCAACGCGTCTTTGGTGTGAGAAGTGCAACCGATTTATCGCTTTACAGCGTGGCTTTGGGTTTGTGCTTTTTAAATGCCGGGGTCGGGTTTTGCTGTATTATGTTATAAATCTGTTGTACTCTTTTAACCTGTGCGGTTGAAAGAGTTTTTTATTTTGCAAGGCGGGCAAAGCGGTTGAAAACCGAAATCAAAAAACATAAATTCAAGGGGGATTTTGTAATGAACAAGCGGGTATTCAGCATTTTACTTGCCTTGGCAATACTGTTTTCCGCATTGCCCATGGCGGTATCGGCCGACGAACAGAACGGGGATATTTCCGTTTCCACTTCAGCCGAGCTTGCGGCGTTTGCCGCGAGCGTTAACGGTGGAAACGACTATGCGGGGAAAACCGTGGTATTAAAAGCCGATATTAACCTCGGCGGAGAAAACAGCCCATGGACGGCAATAGGAAATAAAAGCAGTAAATTCAAAGGCACATTTGACGGAAATAATCACGTTGTCAGCGGTCTTTATATTGCGGAGGGCTCAAATATCGGGCTGTTCGGCTATGTTGACGGCGGCACGGTTAAAAATGTTACCGTTCGCGGCTCTGTAAGCGGGTCAAGCAATGCGGCGGGCATTGTGGGCTATTTGAACGCTGGAAAGGTTGAAAACTGCGGAAACAATGCTTCGGTAAGCGGCGGCAGCGCCGTTGCGGGCGTTGTCGGATATGTCGGCGGCGCGTCTGTCATCAGCGGCTGCTATAACTCGGGCGATATTAAGGGCACAACGGGCTATATAGGCGGCGTTACGGGTCAGCACTGGCGTGCGGGAGAGGTTACCGATTGTTACAACAGCGGAACGGTAACAGGCCCCGCTACGGTAGGCGGAGTTGTGGGCGGACATAAAGCTGCCTCTCCCGTTCTTACAAATTGTTACAATGCTGGGCAGGTCGTAGATTCCGCGGGTTATAGCAACAATATCGGCGCGGTTATAGGCGCGAGCAGGGGAACAAACACAAACTGCTATTATATAAAAGGTACGGGCAGTGACACGAAGAGCGGTATTACCGAAACAGAGACCCTTTCGGCGGCTGCTCTCGGTGCTGCATTTAAAGAAGATACCGACGGACTTAACGGCGGGCGTCCCGTTTTGAAATGGCAGCAAAAGACTCCCGACCTTATAATAGGAACTTACGGGGAGCTTAAAGCGTTTGCCGACAGCGTTAACGGCGGAAATACATATGAGGGGAAATATATACGCCTTGATGTTAACGTTAACCTCGGCGGAAAAAGCAATGCGTGGACGGCAATAGGAAATAAAAGCAATAAATTCAAAGGCACGTTTGACGGAAATAATCACGTTGTCAGCGGTCTTTATATTGCGGAGGGGTCGTATATCGGGCTGTTCGGCTATGTTGACGGCGGCACGGTTAAAAACGTTACCGTTCGCGGCTCTGTCAGCGGGTCAAGCAATGCGGCGGGCATTGTAGGCTATTTAAACG
>URGH01000048.1 GCA_900547305.1 uncultured Oscillospiraceae bacterium
GATAGACGAGGGCAAAAAGAAAAGCTTTTTAGAGTCGGTTCCTAAAAGTCTTTCGGGTCAGACCGTCAGGGTTCTTATATGGTGGCCGGCGGGCACAACCGAAAAGGCAAAGGCGGCGGCTTTTGAAAAAGCCACGGGCATTAAAATCAAGTTTGTGCAAACGAGCGTCGGCAGCGGACCCTACTATCAAAAGCTTTCGGCATTGAAAGCGCAAAACAGCGCACCCGACCTTGCCTGCATAATTCAGGAATCGTTTCCGCAGGCGGTAATGCAGGACTATTTCCAGCCGCTAAGCGTAGGCAGGCTTGATTTATCCGACAGTATTTACGATAAAAACACTATGGATCAATTCAAGTGGAATAACAAGTACTACGGTGCAATGATAAAATCCTCAACCATGGTTACGTTTAATGTTTGCTTCTTCAATAAAGACATATTTAAAAAGGCAAACGTAACAAATCCGTATGACTTATGGCAGAAGGGTCAGTGGAACTGGGATACCTTGGTTTCCACAAGCCAGGAGCTGATGAAGAAAAATTCAAAGCTCAGTGCCGCAATTACCGGCGACTACGGCGCAAACTTCCTTGTGCAGACCGCCGGAACCGACGCGGTTAAATTCAGCAACGGCAAAATAATAAACAATTGCAGTGATCCGCTGCTTTCAACAGCATGGAAGTTCTTAAACGATTTGAGCGGTAAATATAAAGTATTTTCCGGCACGGGTTACAGCTCGTTCTTCTCGGGGGATATTCCCATGCTGTTTACCGGAAACTATATAGCCCAGCGCGGCGATACGCTTGATAAGCAGGCAAAATTCTCATGGGGATATGCGCCGCTGCCCTGTCCTAAGGGTCAGAAAACGGTTGTTTCCTCAATGGCTAAGCTTTGGGGTTTCCCCGTAGGCGCTAAAAATACCGAGGCGGCTTCCTACTGGCTGCGCTATTGGCTTGATTCTTCGTTCGACCCTGCCGACGCCCCGCTTTGGTCCGATAAATCCGCGGATCTTTTAAGCTTTAACGATTGGCTTTGGGAGCAGAACAAGCAGTTCAACAATTATCAGGGTATTGTAAATTACGGCGGAAACTATACATGGGAACAAATGTGCAACGCTTTGGCAAGCGGTTCGGATAAGGTGGACAGCAATCTTAAAGCCTGGTCCGGTACAATTAATTCCAATATAAACAAGCTGATGAAGGACTTCGGTTAACATCGGTATCGGAAAGGAGGGTAAACGAGTGAAAACCAAAAAAATAATAATAGGCGCCGCGGCGGTACTGACAGCATGCACCGTTGCGATTTCCGCGTCGCTTGCCGATAACGGCATAGGCACGCTTATTAAAAAATCCGTTAAAAGGCAGGAAAGCCCGCAGGCAGTCCCCACCGTTTGGGAATACGAAACAAAGGGCTATAAAAATTCATGGGATTATCTTTTGGCGCGCGACGGATTTATTTACGGAATGGACTATAACTGGTGCACCGATAATATGGTAAGCGGCAACTGCCTCGGAACAAACCACATTCTTAATAACCCGGCGGTTTATAACCACGATGTTGTAAGCATGGATTTTTATAACATAAAGCAGTTGGGATTTAATGCCACGGCATGGTGGTTGATGCCGGACGGTCAGGGTATCACCTATGACGACGACGGCCTGCCGCTTGCGGTCGATCAGGAATTTTTCGATAATATGCGCGATATGCTTGACATAGCGCGGGCAAACGGGCTTTATATAGTTCCGGCGCTTATTCCGCACGGTTGGGCTTCAAATAACGGTCAGGGCAACGGCGAGCTTACTTATTCCGAAATATACAATAAGTATTTTCGCTATATGTGGGATGAAAAGGTTCTTGATACGTTTATAACCAACGTTATAGATCCCGTTAACAAGGTTCTTGCCGAGTATAAGGATATAGTTATCTGTGTGGCGCTGAACGTTGAGAATACAACCGTCGGCGTTGACGATTTCGACAAGGGTTATTACGAATACGGAACCATGGGTACAACATGGGAAAACTACTCGCGTTACCTTAACGCGCTGCATGATTCCGTTAAGAAATACATGCCTGAAACGCCTACCTCGATTGAAATGGGCGGCGGACAGGACCAGAATAACTATGCCGATGAAAAGATGTTCTATCAGAACGACCTGAAGGTAGATTTTATTTCGGAAAACTATTACCACTCCGGCGGCGGTATTGAATCGCCCGCTAACGGCTATGCCACGAGGCCGGGCTACATAGGCGAATACAACGGCGGAGAGAGCGGGTTTGACGATAAATCGCAGGAATACTGGGCGTCGATCAAGCACAAATTCAATAAATCAGCCAAGCAAAGCGGCTGGATGGGCGCATTTTATTATTCCTACTCAACCGGAGGACCTCCGTTCAACTGTATGAGCGGACTTTCAAGCGATTACGATACTTTTTATTACTGGGCGATATCGTTCAGGTACGATATACACGATCAGATAAACGAATTTAAGGGCGTTAAGGACTCGGGGCTTGAAAAGGCGGCGCTGCTTTACAACCGCGGCGGCAGCTATGCGTATTGGATTCCCGCCAGAGGCGCCGTGAGCTATAAGCTGGAGCGTTCATTGGACGGCGGAAAGACATGGAGCGTAGCAGCGGACGGAATTGACCCGGATTCCGCGAACGAAAAGTACGAGCAGCTTACCAACGGTCTTATAAAATTCCACGATACCGAGCTTAAAAAGGGCGATAATTTCTGCTACCGCGTTACCGCAAAGGATGAAAACGGCAATACCTCCGTCAGTGACGTGTGCAATTCCGCCGATTTCTTTGTGGCGGAAAATCTGATTTCAGACCCCGGATTTGAAAGCGGAGTAATATCCACCGATTCGGCGGATAAGGCTGAGAAGTGGGTACGCGAGATAGGAACAGCCGATACCGGAAGCATAACCGAAGAGGAAAAGAATTCCGGTAAGTACGCTCTCAAAATAGATACCGTTAACGGCAAGCCGCACGGCTACGGAAACCTTTGCACAACGGTAAAGGTGAAAAAGGGAACTATTTACAAGCTGGAATTCTATGTAAAAATAGAGGAGGCTCAAAGAGACAGTACCGCCGATGAATACGGATATGTACGTCTTTACAATGCAAAAACCGGAATAACAATATACGGCGCCGCCGCATGGCTTTCGGGAACCGACGGCAAGTGGCAGAAGGTTTCCCTTACGGTGAATACGGGAGATATGCAAGAACTGGGCATAGGTATTTCAAACGGTTCCGCCGGCTGCCGTATGATAGGCTATTATGACGACTTCTCACTAACGGAAGTCAGATAGCATATAAAACAGCGGGCGGTAATCCGAATAACCGCATTGCCGCCCGTATCGAAAAAGAAAGGTGTTGTTTTAAGTGAAAAAAATCCTTAGTATTCTATGCGTTTTTTCCCTGATCCTCGGTATAGGGTCAATAAATCTTATGGCAAGCGCCGACAACTCCGAAAGTACAGAAATTGATTTTGTGCAGCTCCGCCGCGCCGAAAAGTACGAGAGCGGCGGCAAAAAAGGCGTAAGGCTTTATAAGGAGAGCGACTCCCAGTACGATATGTTTGTCGCCAAGACGAACCGCGAGCTTGAAAACAATAAAAAATACTTAATTTCAATGGATTATAAGAATAACAGCGCAGAGAGGATATGGCCTCAGATTACTCTTATGAATACCGACAGTATGGAGGGCTGGGGCGACAGCGGCTATTTAGGTAACGATCTCGGCCATCTGTACAGCGAATCCTACAGCGACTGGCGCAGGGTTTCGGTTACGGTTGATACGACGGGTGAGGTTGACGATACCCACAAATACCTTTCCTTTGCGGTAAAGGGACCGGAGGGCGTATCTAAGGTTGATTATGCCATTTGCAATATTTCCGTACAGGAAATAGACGGTGATTTTGAATTCGCTTTTTCGTCGAGCGGTCATTTCGGCTATATTGACGACGGCGAGCGGCAGTATGCGGATTATACCTGCCCGAATACATTTTACGTCGGAATAAGCTTCGGCGCGAAAATCAACGTTCAGCCCGCAAGCGAATATATGCTGATGTTTGACTACAAAAAAAGAGGCGGCTTTAACGGTGCGGCACAGTTTACAATCGACGGCGCCGCGGTTGCCGGTTTCTCCGCCGCCGATACATCGGAATGGCAGACCTATCAGGTAAGAATTAAAACTCCCGATACCGTAGCGAGTCAAGAGATTAAATTTTCCGCTTCAACGCTTGAGGGTGCATGCAGCTTCTCGTTTGATAATTTCCGCTTAATACCGCTTGACAGCAATAATATATATCCCTCGTATTTAAAGGATATGAGCTTTTATCAGACCGAGACCAACGAATACGGCTGGAAATTCGATACCAACGGCAGCAGCTATATAACAACCGGATTTGTAACCGATTACGTTTTGGAGCCGAACACAAAGTATTTGGTCACCCTTGACTATAAGTTGCCGTTTTCAACCTGGAACAAGGCAGTATATTTCGGCTACGGAAACGGAGCCGCGGATGGCAGCGGATTCAATTCAATGGACGGAAGAGTATTATCGTACATGGGTTGGTCGCAGACAAGCGAATGGACGGGACTTACAGCTGTTATAGATACGGGCTCTGCAATCGATTCCGAAAACAAATATTTCGGAATATGGGGTCAAACGGTCGGCGTGCCCGATTTTGCCTTTAAGAATTTAAAAATTCAAAAAATGTCGAGCGAGTATATTTTCCCGACATACCTGCGCGATATGGAATGGGACGCCGAAAACGGGGAGATTGCGTGGAAATTTGCCCCGAACGGTACATCATACGTTGTAACGGGATATACCACCAATTATGAACTCAAGCCGAACAGCGCCTATGCGGTGAACTTTGATTACAGGCAAACAGGCAGCAGCTGGAACGGCGGTAATGCGCTGAAATTCGGAGCGGCGTCAAATACGACCGACTTGGAGGGCCACGAAAGCGCGGCGTCTCACGCATTGGGAAGTTTGAACCTGGGCAATTCAGCTGACTGGAAAAATAAAACGGTCATTATTAAAACCGAAAGCATAGCGGACGGAACAAACAAATATTTGGGAGTATGGGGACAAACGGAAAATCTGCCCGACTTTGCTTTTAAGAACCTTACCGTTACCGAAATTGAGAATAATCAGATTATGCCGAAGTGGGAGAACCAGTTCACATACTCGTTTGACAGCGACGGCAAAATTGTTTGGAACCTTTCAAAAACCGCGGGCGCGGATGATTATTCATACATAGGCTTTACAACCGATCAGATACTTGAAAAGAATAAGGATTATGTAATAGCTTTCGATTACAAGTATCTTAAAAACGGTTGGCTTGCATGGTCGCTTGAGCCGCAGGCGGTAGGTAATTCCTTTGCGGAAAGCGCGATTAAGGAGCAAACGGATGAAAACCGTCAGACCCTTAACAACAGAAACCTTAATACTGACTGGGAGACGCGTAAGATTGCTTTCAGCGCCGCTGATGTTACTTCTGACAATAAATATCTCGCGTTTTTCGGAAAGGTGAATCCCGGTGCCGAGTATGATATAAGCATGAAGAACATTCGTCTTTATACCTTGGGAGATGTTGACTTCAGCGGTGAAATCGACACAACGGATCTTGCCGTACTCAAAAAAGATCTGCTCGGAGCGGATAGCACCGTTCAATTTGCGGATGTTAATAATGACGGCAATATTGATATAAAAGATTTGGTTCATCTTAAAAAAATGTTTACAAAGTAGGCTTTAATTGATAGAATTGCAGGGGTAGGGTGTTGATTTTTGCCCCTGCAATTCTGAAAATAAAAGCATATTGCGTATAACGGAGGCATGGCTATGGCTATTTTTACAAGAGCTATTTTAACCGAGGATGATTTTAAGCTCGACTGCGATTTGGGTATTAAC
This sequence comes from uncultured Oscillospiraceae bacterium, assembly GCA_900547305.1. GTDB lineage: Bacteria > Bacillota > Clostridia > Oscillospirales > Acutalibacteraceae > UBA737. The sequence goes on from URGH01000048.1 coordinate 5,917, forward strand.
AATGCCGGATACACTATGGCAAAATCCATAGATATTAAAACAGACCGCCCCAACGGACGGAAAGACTACCAAATGATATATGTGAAATCCGGTAAGGTATATATTACCTTTAACGGTGAAAGGCATATGCTAAAGCCGGGGCAGATTTTTTTGTATTACCCTGCCGAGCCACAGCTTTATGAAATGTTCGGAAAGGATAAACCCGAAATATTTTGGATACATTTTTCGGGTAATAAGGTTGACGAACTTTTGGAAAAAGCCGGTATAAGCGGTATGCACATTATAAATTCGAGGGTTGGCTATAAGCCGATAGAAACCGCGAGCAAAATTATAAACGAAATTCGCAACAGAGACAGAATGTATGAGGAACGCGTAAACAGCCTTTTCATAATGCTTTTGATTTATATAGGCAGAGGGCTGGAGAGTACAAATGAGAAAAAAACGGATAATTTATCCGAAAATATCCGTGAATATATAGAGGAGCACTATTTTGAGGATACCGCAAATTCGGAGTATGCAGAGCGTTTCGGAATATCGGAGTCCTCGCTGGTTAAGGTGTTTAAAAGGCGGTTCGGCGTCACGCCGCAGCAGTATAAAAACGATTGCAAAATAAGAAACGCGCAAAACATGCTTATTGTTACAAATAAGAAAATTTCGGATATATCAAGAATTGTGGGTTTCAACGATTCGCTCTATTTTTGCAGAACCTTTAAAAAGGCGACTGAAATGACGCCGGGCGAATACAGAAAAAAATTTAAAAATACCTGAAGAAATAGGTGAAAAATTATGACCGTAGCGTTTGATAAAACATTAAGCAATTACCCGAGATATGAAAACGAAAATAACGATTCGCCGCGTATTCAAAGGGCTATAAATGAAACGGCAGGCGGAGTTTTATATATACCGCGAGGAGATTATGAAATTGCGGAGCCTGTATATATTACGGGCTTTACCTCGCTGCTTTTGCATAAGGCGGCGGTTTTGACCGCCGTTTGCGAAATGGATTTCATTTTGATTTATGACGGCGAAAAACAGCTTAAAGAGGACAAAGAGGAAAAGTCGTGGCAGAGAATAGGAATGTTCATAAAGGGCGGCGTTTTTAACGGCGACGGAAAAGCAAGCTGCATGGCGGTAAGCGGGGTAAGGCATTTTACTCTCAGCGACATTATATTCATGAACGGCAAAAGGTACGGGCTGAGAACGGGCGAAACCTCAAAAGGCTGTGAAATAATAGCTAATAACCTATACTGCAAGTGCGATATGTCGGGTCTTGCGGGCAACATAGGTATAAGCTGCAATATAGGCGACAGCCACTACACGGACTGCATTGTGGTGGATTACACCGTGGGAATGGATATAACCGAGGGCTCCTGCAGGCTGACGCGCTGCCATGTGTGGGGCGGACTGTTGCCCGCGCTCACAGAGGGCGGAGTGCCCGAAATGCTTGAAAATTCAATATGCTTTAATATTCACGAGGAAAGCTGCAACGATACATATCTTGAAGACTGCTATGCCGATACGGGAAAAATCGGCTTCAGGGTAGGCAGCAATACAAGGCTTATAGGTTGCTCGTATCTTAACGCGCCGTATTTTGTTCTCGACGATATTGCGGTAATAGAGCATCATTGGGGCTATTTGCGGGTGGATTCCGGCTTTTTCCGCGTGTGCACCGAGCACGGCGTGCTTTACCGCGGCAACAACAAAAATGTTTCGTGGGGCGATAACTACATAGAGGGCAGAGAAATGTATATGCCGGAGAAAATCGGAGGATAAAATATGAAAGCTAAGGAACTGCATATTATAGCGCATACGCACTGGGACAGAGAATGGTATATGAGCTTTGAGGAGCATAGGGTCTATTTGGTGCGGTTTATGGATAAGCTTATAGAAACGCTTGAAAGCAAGCCGGATTTTCTGCATTTTCATTTAGACGGGCAATTCATAATAATAGACGATTACCTTGAAATAAGACCGCAGATGAGGGAAAGGCTTTTAAAGCTGATAAAAGACGGACGTATTCAGATAGGACCGTTGTATGTTTTGCAGGATGAATTTTTAACAAGCGGCGAGGCAAATGTCAGAAATTTGCTTTACGGAATAAAAATGTGCCGCTCTCTTGGTGCGGAGCCCGTAATGCTCGGCTATTTCCCCGACGCCTTTGCAAATATAGGTCAGATGCCGCAAATACTTGCGGGCTTCGGCATTAAATACGCCGCTTTCGGCCGCGGAATAAACGATGTGCAGTATAATAACACCGTTGACCCCGAGTACATTAATCCGTCCGAGTTAATATGGCGCTCACCCGACGGAAGCAGCGTTATAGGCGTTATGTTTTCCCATTGGTATTGCAACGCAAACGAGCTGCCCGAGGACATCGAAAAGCTCTCCGAAAAAATAGACGCTTTAATAGCCGCGGATGAAAGCTCTTCTAAAACGCCCTTTATTTTGGGAATGAACGGCTGCGACCACCAGCCGGTGCAAACCGATTTGCCCGAGGTTATTGAAAAGGCGCAGGCGCTGCGGCAGGATATTGAAATTAAAATAAGCGATTTCAAGGATTATCTGCCTTTGCTTGACGCTTACAAGGATAATTTTGAAACGGTAACGGGTGAGCTTTGCTCGCAAAATACAAAGGGATATTGCTCGCTTGTAGGCACGGCGTCCTCCCATGTGCCGCTGAAACAGTTAAATCATAAGGCTCAATATCAGCTTGAGCGCATAGCGGAGCCGCTGGATGTTTTTTCAAGGTATTTCACGGGGGTAGCTTACGGCGACCAGCTTTATTATTCCTGGAAAAAGCTTATGCAAAACCATCCGCACGATTCGATATGCACCTGTAGCGACGACGCGGTGACAGAGGAAATGAAGACTCGCTTTGCAAAGTCGATTCAGGTTTCTTCAACCGTTTCGGCGCTTGCGGCAAAGGCTGTTGTTAAAAATATCGGCTTTGATAAGAAATACGGCATTGTGATATTTCATTTTTCACCCTTTGAAACAACCGAGAAAATTTCAACCCTTATTGATTTTGAGGGTGAAAAGCCCGAAAATGTTGAAATAATAGGCGATAACGGCGCTCCCATAGCGGCGGACATTGAATACATAGGCAGGGAGTTTACATACGAGTTGCCGGAAGATAGCTTCCGCATACCGAAATATGTTCACCGTTTTAGGGCTGAATTTGTTATGAAAATGAGCGGTATTGGCTATAAGTGCCTTGAAGTGCGCTTATCAAAGCCGCAGGCCGAAAGTAAAATAACCGTGAATGAAAACGGCGCCGAAAGCAGCACCTTAAGGCTTGAAATATGCAATGACGGCTCGGTTACTCTGACCGATAAACGCAGCGGCAGGGTATACGCGGGGCTTAACACATACGAAAATGCGGCAGACCGCGGCGACCTTTACAATTTCAGTGAAAATACGGAGGTAAAGCGCACATATTCAAGAAATAATGCCGCGGAGTGGGCACTTGAAAAGCATGGCAACAGCTTTGCAGCCTTTAAAATAGTTTCCCAAATAGAAATCGACGGCGCGCTTTACCCGTTTGAAAGCCGCGTTACGCTTACAGAGGGTATTGACAGACTGGATATAAAAACCAACTTTGAAAACAAGTGCAAAAATCACCGTATAAGGGCGTTGTTCCCATCGCACCTGCAGGCGGATTACTCTCTTTCAAGCGGGCAGTTTGATATAACAAAGCGTAATTTAATACCCGGCGCGCGCTGGGAAAACCCCGAAAACTGCCATAGGACACATGAATTTTTTGCCGCCGAGGACGGAAAATACGGTCTGTTGATAGCGGCGCGCGGACTCTGCGAGTATGAGGTCATGCGCGATGAAGACCGCACAATGGCTTTAACGCTTTTGCGCGCCATAGGTCAAATAGGCGACTGGGGTTGGTTCCCGACGCCCGGCGGGCAGTGCTTAGGCGAGCATACGGTAGAATACTCGGTTGTGCCGTATGCCTGCGAATTTAAAAATGCCGCTTACCGCACGGGTCGCAGCTTTTCGCAGCCCGCGTTTTATACAGAGCAGCTATCCGAAAAGCGCGGGTCGGCACCGGCAGAGTTTACGGCTTTAAGGGCGGACTCTGCACGGTGTGAAATATCGGCCTTTAAGCCGGCTGAAAACGGCAGCGGTACGGTACTGCGCATATTTAACCCGACCGATACCGACGAGACGGTAAATATATATACGGATAATGCCGTAACCGCGGCTTACCTTGCGCGGACGGATGAAAAGAGAATTTCGGACAATCTGCTTAAAGACGGAGTTATCAAACTTACTGCCGCCGCTAAAAAAATAATAACAATAGAATTAACCTGAAAGAGGAAACAGCTATGGAGCATTTATTAAATTGGAAGGTCGGTTTTTGCGAAAATTACGGCGAGGAACCGAATAAATACTTTGCGGCAGCCGTGCCGGGAGCGGTACAGCTTGACTATGCTAAGGAGTACGGTCTGCCGGATTACAACAGAGGACTTAACTTTAGGCAGTACAGACCGCTTGAGGATCTGTTTTGGATTTATAAAACCGAATACGACGCGTCTAATCTTTCGGGAGATAAAAAGCTTTTCCTGATTTTAAACGGCGTTGATTACAGCTATGAGGTATATGCAAACGGCGAAAGGCTTTGCGGCTATGAGGGAATGTATAAAAGGCAAAGAATTGAGCTTACGCGCTTTGCGGGAAAAAATATTGAGATTAAAGTTATATTGCAGCCGGTTCCAAAAAGCGCCCTGCCCGGCGTGCATAAGGATACGCGCGACGAGGCTAACCAGTGCTGCAAGCCGGCGGTAAGCTACGGTTGGGATTTTCACCCGCGCCTTGTACCGCTCGGAATTTGGGAGGACGCATATATTCTGGAAACGGTTTGTTCCTCTGTGCCGCAGCCGAGGTTCAGCTATAAGCTTTCGCACGATTTGAAAACGGCTGATATAATGCTTGAATCGGGCGGTCTGCCCGAAACCGATTGGGAATTTCGCTCGCCCGACGGCAGCGTAATATTTACAGGGCGCGGCGAAAGATGCAATTTTACGCTTGACAACCCCGAGCTTTGGTGGTGCAGCGGCTACGGCGAACAGCCGCTTTATTCGTACACTGCAACAGTCGGAGATATAACAGTAACGAAAAAAATCGGTATAAAGCGTATTGAGCTTGTCAAGGCGGAAGGCTCATGGGGCGAGGGGCTTAATTATCCCATGACCCGCAATACTCCTCCGATTACCGTAAGGCTTAATAATACCGTGATTTTCGCAAAGGGCTCAAACTGGGTCTGCCCCGAGATATTTTACGGTAAATTGAATTATGAGCGCTACTTAAGCCAGCTGACGCTTGTGAAAAACGCAAATCTTAATTTCCTGCGCTGCTGGGGCGGGGCGGTTATAAACAAGGAAAGCTTTTTTGAGCTTTGCGATGAACTCGGTATTATGGTATGGCAGGAATTTCCGCTTGCCTGCAACCGCTACGATGGCACGGACAGCTATATTTCGGTGCTGAAAGAAGAAGCGGCGGCGATTATTGATAATATTAAGGAGCACGTTTGCCTAATGCTTTGGTGCGGCGGAAACGAGCTTTTCAACAACTGGTCGTGTATGACCGAGCAGGATAGGGCAATACGCCTTATGGATAAGCTGACGTTTGAAAAAACACCGGAAATACCGTTTTTACCCACCTCCCCCGTAATGGGAATGGCACACGGTCCGTACAGTTTTAATATGGTGGACGGCAGCGAGGTAATCGGCGTTATACAAAAGAGCCGCAACACAGGCTATACGGAATTCGGCGGCGGCGGTTTCTCGACAAAGGATACTCTGCTCAGAATAGGAGATATATCGGAGCTTGAGCCGTTTGATCTTAATTTTGATCTTAATAATGAAATTGTAAGAGAGCACGGAACACACGCTTTGTCACCCAAAATAGAATATTATTTCGGTAAAATAACGGATACCGACAAGCTTATAGAGTGCGGGCAATTTATGCAGACCGTTGTTCAGCAGTTTATTTTTGAAGAGGCAAGGCGGCAAAAGCCCTATTGCTCAATAGTGTCGAACTGGTGCTTTAACGAACCGTGGCCCAATACGGGAAACAACAGTCTTGTGTGCTGGCCCGATAATATAAAACCGGCGTATTACGCGGTGGCAAAGGCTTGCAGAAAGGTGCTTGCCAGCGCGCGCTACAGAAAATTTGTTTACTATGCGGGCGAAACGATTGATTTTGATATTTTCCTGCTTAACGATTCGCTTAGTAAGCTTGCCGACGGAAAGATTGATATTTACATACAGATAGGCGAAGGGCAGAAAACAAAGCTTATGAGCTGGGAGTATAAGGATGTGCCGATCTGCAAAAACGCTGTCGGACCGACGGTAAGATACGGGCTGCCGTTTGCGGAGGACGCGGACACCCTGCAAATTATATTGGAGGCAGGCGAATATTCTTCTAAGTATACGCTTTTGTACCGTCTGCCCGAAAAGCCCGCAAACGCACCGAAAAAGATGAACGCAATACTCGATGAAAACTGTTGAATTGCTGCTTGAAGAACCGAAAGGCTGATTATATAAATGACTGATTTTTTAACAACGGGAAAACCGGAATGGAACGAACTCGGCAGGCGCGTATCCGAATCGGGAACGGTTTTGCTGAAAAACGACAACAATGTACTGCCTCTTAAAGATAAGATCGTTGCAATGTTCGGAAGAGTACAGATAAACAGCAGGGGTTACAAATGCGGCGTGAATTTTGCCGACGCGTTTATTGAGGACGGCATAAGGCTTGATGAAGAACTTTTGACTGTATACAGGCAATGGACCGAGGAAAATCCCGTTATTACGGGCGGATATGTAAGCTACAGCGTTTCGTCATACCCCGAAATGCCCTTGAATGAGGAAACCGTAGGCAGAGCCGCAGAAAAAACGGATACCGCAATAGCGGTTATAGGCCGTACAAGCTGCGAGAATTGCGACATGCCAACGGGCAAGGGCGGCTTTATGCTTTCCGACGGGGAGGAGGAAATGCTACGGCAGATTTGCGGCAAATTCGGGCATGTTATTTTATTGCTTAATATTTCATGCTCCGTTGATCTTACATTTCTTTATAAATACGGCAATATAGACGCGGTTTTGTTCACGGGCTTTTTGGGTAAAAATTCGGCTTACGCCGTTGCGGATATTCTTATCGGCAAAATAAATCCCTCGGGCAAGCTGCCGTTTACAATGGCGCGCAGCTATGAGTGCTATCCCTCAAGCGGCCGTTTCGGGCAGCACGAGGGCGGACTTGTTCAGGACTACGAAGAGGACATTTTTGTAGGATACAGATATTTTGACACATTTTCCAAAGCGGACGATGTTGTGTTCCCGTTCGGCTACGGGCTTTCGTACACGGATTTTTCGGTCGGCAATGCCGAAAGCCGTATAAACGGCGACGCTGTTGAAATAAGCGCGGATATAACCAACGCGGGAAACGTACCGGGCCGCGAGGTTGCAGAGTTCTTTTTTTCAGCCCCGCAGTTAAAGGGCGGAGCTAAGCTGGGAAAGCCGTTTAAGGAACTGTGCGGCTTTGCGAAAACGCGGGAATTATTGCCCGGAGAAAGCGAAAGGGTGAAAATATCTTTACCGATTGAGCAAATGTCGTCGTATGACGACACAGGTGTGCTGGGCACAAAATCTGTATTTGTAACCGAAAAAGGCGAGTACCGCTTTTTTGTATCGCAAAACGGTAAAACCCTTATAAGCGCGGGCAGCTATTATCAGAAGGAGACCCGAATTACTTCACGCTGCCATAAAATACAAACGGAATTGCCCAAAAGGCTTCTTGCGGACGGAAGTTTTGAGGTTTTGCCGCAGAGGGAGTTTGTTCCCGGCAGACCGACAGCGCTGTCTCCGATTTCAAAAACCGCGATACCCGTTTCGGATTGTTCGTGCTCGGATATTCCCATAGAAAATACGCTTGCCGCCTTAAAGGCGGGGCAGAGCGTTACATACAGGCTGCTGCCGGGAATCTGCGGGCGGTATATACTGTCGGCGGGGGACTGCCGACTGAACGGGCTTTTTGCGTTTTCTTTGGACGGGTTGAGACTTAACTGCCCCGAAAGCGACAGCGGCGTTGAAATCACATTACCGCTGTCGGTATGCGAGCTGAAACTTACCGCGCTTGGAAATATTCCTGAAATAAAAGAGCTGTTCTTTGAAAAAATAACGGCTGAAACCGTTATAAAGCCGAACGGCAAAAGCGTAGTCGGCGCCGGAGATATGTACGAGGGCAGCTTTAATATCAACCTTGAAAACTATGCCGAAAAAGACGGCTCCACCGCCTGCTGCATAACAAACATTATTCAAAAGGGTATGTTTGCCGTGTATAAGCTGACGGTAGAGCAGGAGGGATATTACGGCGTTTCTTTCCGCTATTCCTACACCGGTGAACCGACGGATATAGGAAATGTTATGGCGCTTATGCTTTCAAATATAGTTTATCCCGTGGGCGGGGCGAAAATACAAAAAACCTGCGGTCCCGACAGCCGCAATTTTACCGATTCGGCCGCAGTGAACATTTTTCTGCCGAAAGGAACGGTATATTTCCGTATAGCGGCGTGTGTCGGTACGAGAGAAACTCCGTTTCCGGATATTTCGCAAATATCGTTTCAGCCGTCATCCGATACGCATAAGGCGGAAAGCATACCGCAAAACAGGAATACCGATATGGGCTTTGCTTACGAAACCCCGATATGGGAATTTAAGAATGTCAAGCCCGAGGGAATACAGTTAAAGGATGTATACCTTGACCCCTCAAAAACAGACGCTTTTCTTGAACAGCTGAGTAATAAAGAGCTTGCACTGCTGCTTTCGGGCGACCCGAAAAACGCGGTAATATACGGCGGAGTCGGCTGCACAAGCCCTATTCCCGAGAGGGGCGTTCCGCCCGTTCAGGCGGTTGACAGCCCAATGGACCTTTCGTTCGATTTTCCGTGGGCACCGCCGAGAAATCCCTCTACGCTGGTTTTAACCGCTTCGTTCGATAAATCGCTTTATGAGCATTACGGTGACGTAATGGGAGACGCCGCAAACGAATTCGGCGTGGGCTATTGGCTTGCTCCGGCAATCAATATTTTGCGAAACCCCTGCGGCGGCAGATGCCGCGATTACGCTTCGGAGGATCCGTATCTTTCGGGTATTTACGCAAAATACGTTATTGACGGGGTAAACAAGCACGGCGTTGCCGCCGTATTAAAGCATTTCTGCGCAAACAATACCGAATTTGAACGGCTGAAATCAAACAGTCGCGTTTCGGAGCGGGCGCTTCGTGAAATATATATGAAAGCGTTTGAAATCGCCGTTAAAAATACCCATGTTGCCGGTATAATGACCTCGTATAACAGCGTAAACGGCAGAAAGGTCTGCGTTGACCGTACCTTGGTTACCGATATTCCGAGAAAAGAGTGGAATTGGAACGGTGCGTTTATGACGGACTGGTGGAACGATACAAGGCATGTTGACGAGATAGCGGCGGGTCATGATATAAAAATGACCAACGGCGATATTGACGGCGTTGTGCGGGCTTTGGAAAACGGAGAGCTTACAAGAGAACAGGCATATACCTGCGCAAGGCGCGTTATCGGGCTTTTGCTTAAACTTAAAGCCGTGCGCGATTCGTTTTAAACAGGAGGCGTTATGAAACTGACAGGAAAATGGATAAGCCCCGCGGAAGATTACGGGGAAATATGCCCGCGGTATGAAAAAGGCTTTACAAGCTGCGGCGGAGAAATAGCCGAGGCGCGGCTGTATATTACCGCGCTGGGCGTTTATGAGGCAAAATTGAACGGCAGAAGGGTAGGGAATTTTTATTTAGCCCCCGGCTGGACCGAATACACCAAGAGACTGCAGTATCAGGCTTACGATGTTACGGACTGTATAAAAAAGGAAAACCTGCTTTGCGTTACCTGCGGAAAGGGCTGGTACCGCAGCAGACTGGACGCGCCCGACGCCGCATTTAACGCAAAAATAAAAAACAGCCCGCCGGGAATACTGGCAAGGCTTGAAATAACGTATGCCTCGGGCGAAAAACAGACAGTGATCTCGGATGAAAGCTGGTCGGTGAGAAAAAGCAAAATTGTCTTTTCGGAAATATATGACGGCGAAATATACGATTCTTCGGTTGAAACGGGTGGAGAACCGTCACAGGTAAAGGTGTTTGACGGACCCGACGACACCCTTATTCCGAATGAAAGCGTAACCGTGTGCGAGCATGAAAGGATAGCACCCGCCGACAGTATAATAACGCCCTCGGGGGAAAGAGTCATAGATTTCGGTCAGAACCTTACGGGAATACCCGAGCTTGAAATAAACGCCGCCGTTCCGCAGAAAATCACGGTATCGTTTGCTGAGGTGCTGGATAAAAACGGCAATTTCTACACGGAAAATTACCGCTCGGCAAGATCGGAATTTACGGTTATATGCGAAAAGGGCATACATAAATACAAGCCGCATTTTACATTTTTCGGCTTCAGGTATATGCGCATAACGGGCGACTCCGCGTATCCCGCCGAGGTCTCGGCAACCGCGGTTGCTGTATATTCGGATATAAAGAGAACCGGAAGAATAACAACCTCGGATCCGCTGCTCAATAAGCTGTATGAAAATATAATATGGGGTCAAAAGGACAACTTCCTTGATGTTCCCACCGACTGCCCGCAAAGGGACGAACGGCTCGGGTGGACGGGTGACGCGCAGGTGTTTATGCTCGCGGCGTGTTATAATTTTGACGTTAAGGACTTTTTCAAAAAATGGCTCAGAGATATGGCGGCGCTGCAAAAGCCTGACGGGCAGATAGGAATAATAGCGCCGAACCCCAGAGGAGACTCGATTCCCGGCGCCGGGTGGGGAGACGCGGCGACGGTATGCCCGTGGACGCTGTATGAATTTTACGGCGATAAAAGCCTGCTTGAAGAGCATTACCCCATGATGAAAAAGTGGGTGGATTATATCCGCTCGGTTTCGGGGGAAAACGGACTGTGGCAGGGCGGCTCGCTTTTTGGAGACTGGCTGGGTCTTGACGCGCCCGAGGGCAGCTATAAGGGAAGCACAAGACCTGATTTTATCTCGGCGGCATTCTATGCTTACTCAACCTCGCTGCTTGTGCGCGCGGGAAAGGCGCTCGGTAAGAATGTATCGGAATATGAGAAGCTGTATGAAAAGGTTGTTACGGGCTTCAGAAAAACTTTTCCCGAATACTTAACGCAGACCGAGTGCGCGCTCGCGGTGCATTTCCGTTTGGCGGAGGACCCCGCCGCGGCGGCAGATAAGCTGGCTGAGCTTATAGAAGAATGCGGCGGGCATCTGCAAACCGGCTTTATAGGCACGCCGTATCTGCTGCACGCGCTGTCGGATCACGGTCATGCGGATATTGCATGGCGGCTGCTTTTAAGGCGTGAATATCCGTCATGGCTATATCCGGTGCTTAAAGGCGCAACCACCGTTTGGGAGCACTGGGACGGTATAAGAGAGGACGGGGAATTCTGGAGCCCCGATATGAACTCATTTAATCACTATGCCTATGGCGCCGTTGCCGATTGGATGTATTCGGTTGCGGCGGGAATAAAGCCGTACCGTGAAGCACCCGGCTTTAAAAGGGTGAAAATAGCCCCGCACCCCTGCAAGGAGCTTGATTTTTTTGCCGCGTCGCTTGATACCGCTTACGGTGAAATATCCTCCGAATGGAAGAAGCAGGGAAATATGCTGCGGTATGAAATCACCGTTCCTACGGACGCGGAAATAGTAATAGGCAATGAGACCCACCGTGTAAACGCGGGGAAATATATTTTTTATGAAAAGGTAAGGTAGAAAAAATGAATACTATGATAACCGATTTCGGCGCAAAGGGCGACGGTGTAACAAGCAACACTGCGGCTATACAGTCGGCAATTGACGAATGCTTTAAAACCGGCGGGGGAACAGTTACCGTTCCTGCGGGAGTGTATGTTACGGGAACGCTGCGCCTGCAAAGCGGAACCGAGCTGCACCTTGAGCATAATTCGGTAATAAAGGCAACCGATGATCTGAGCGAATATAATGAGCTTAACGAGTATCCCCAAAATTTCGGGGCGCCGCGCGAAAAGTGGTCTTCGCAGCACCTTATTATCGCCGTTGAGAAAGAAAACGTAGGTATTAGCGGCAGCGGCACAATAGAGGGCTGCGGGGATTCGTTCTTCGGCGGCGAGCTGCACAGAATATCTAACTTCTGCTGGCCCGAAGGGTATTATGAAACTGCGGAGGGCGCACCCGATCGGCCGGGTCAGATGATTTGCTTTATTGAGTGCAGGCATGTCGGGGTCAGCGGTATCACACTGAAAAATTCAAGCAGCTGGAATCTGTTTTTGCACGGCAGCGAATATGTAAAAATAAACGGAATAAAGGTTCTTAACGAAAAGACCCATGCCAACAGCGACGGAATAGATATAGACTGCTGCCGCTATGTGACGGTTTCGGATTGCGTAATAGATACCGGAGACGACTGCATAGCGATAAGAGGTGACTCAGAAAGGCTCAAAAGTGAAAAACGCTGCGAATATGTTGCGATATCAAACTGCGTGCTTTCAAATTCAACCTGCGCCGTCCGTATAGGGGTGGGTATAGGAGAAATACACCATATAAACCTTTCGGGTATTATTCTTGCTAAAACGGGCGAGGGTATTACGCTGCAAACGGATTTTCGCAGGATCGGCAGCACGCATATAACCGATGTGAATGTAACGGGCGTTATAGGCGACGAGGTTGGCAGCCCGATACAAATGTTTGCCAACAATAATAAAATAGAGCGCGTTACGTTTTCGGACTTTCGCAGCAACTGCATGAATAAGGTTTATATTGAGGCGAAGCAGGATCATATTTCGGATCTGGTGTTCAGGAATGTGGATGTTTACGATAAAACCGCCGATTTTCCGCTGCCCGAAACCGCCGATGCGGAACGCGGGGAAAATGTTATGATTATAAGCGGCGTAAAGCGTTTGGTGCTTGACAATGTCCGTATTTTCGGAAATGACGACCGCCGCTGTAACAGGAAAGACGAGGCGGTAATATTTAACAGCTCGGTATTAAAAAATGATATATGCTTTATATCCGAGCGGGAGTGATAACAGCTGAAAAAGGCTTGCAAAAAATGCAAGCCTTTTTATATTTTTTGTAATCGGATATTTTAGACATATCGTCAAACATACATTTTGGCACAACGCCTTGACAGCATTCCGAAGACGGACTATAATAAAACGCAGATTTCAAGCGACCGGTATTCAAGCAGCAGCCGATTATCCGACAGGGAATAGGCAAG
>URGH01000049.1 GCA_900547305.1 uncultured Oscillospiraceae bacterium
TAGACGTTAGATAGAAATACCACTCAGTCACTAACGTGACAGCTCCCCTCTATTTGCTATCGCAAAAGAAGGGAGCCAAAAGGCGGCAAAGCCGCTATTTAATATTTAATATTTAATATCTAAAGTCTAATGTCTAATGTCTAATACGCCAGTCGCTGACGGCGGCGGTCCCCTCTGTTTCGGCGAAGCCGAAAAGAAGGGAGCCTATGGTTTGTGCAAAGGGAGCCAACACGAATGAGTTGTTGCAGCACTTATTTCAATTCAATTATTGCCGCAAGGTTTCCGCGGCGGCCCGCGGACGCGCGGTGCGAATGTAATTCGCCGCTGTTGCAACAGGTGCAAATATCCGACGCGTCAATATTATCGGGTTTTATTCCCGAGTGCAGCAGAATAAGTTTATTCGCCTTAACAAGGTCAAGCATATATCTGCCGTTATCCTTTTTTATCGCTATATCAGAAATATCTATATACGAAAGCCTGCGAAAACCGTCTATAACCGGGTCGTCAACCTCATAACAGCACTGACCTATGCAGGGCCCTATAGCCGCGATTATATTTTCGGCTTTGCAGCCGTAATCATTGACCATTTTTTCAACCGTTACCGCGCCTATTTCCTTAACCGTACCGCGCCAGCCCGCGTGCGAGGTGGCAATAACGCGCTTTACGGGGTCGCAGAACAAAAGGGGAGTGCAGTCGGCATATTGGGTGACAAGCGCAACGCCCGGGCGGTCTGTTATAAGCCCGTCAACGTCGCAGAACGAGTCCTTGAAAATTCCCGTGCCGCGGTCGGCTTCGGTCACTTCGCGGACGTTGTTTGTGTGCGTCTGGCGGCTGAGCACCAAATCCTTAATATCAATATTTACGGCGCCGCAGAGTATTTCGTAGTTTTTTAAAACATTCTCCCTGCTGTCGCCCCTGTTAAAGCTCATGTTCATGCTGCCGTAAACTCCGCCGCTTACGCCGCCTATACGGGTTGAAAAAATGTGTTTTACCTCTCCACAGGCGGTAAGCTTCGGGAATTGTATATAGGTCAGACCGTTATTGTTTATAATATTAAGGGTTTTGCTTTGCATTTTAAATCAACCTATCTGTTCCAGTAATGTTTGGGAATTGCGTATAAAGCCGCTTGCGTATTCGGAGCCGATTTTTTCCGAGATGACTCTAAGCGCCTGTTTCATCATAGGCGGGCGCTGATCGTGCGAGTGCGCGTCGGTTCCGATAAAGCTCACCAATTGATTTTTTATGAGCTTTTCCGCAATCTTCGAATATCCGGGGACGAATAGGGAAGACGCGTTCACCTGAGCCAGTATGCCGTTTTCGGCTATATATTTAAGAAGATTTTTATAATTCGGGAATTTATAATACCGCTCGAGATGCGCGACTATCGGTACAATACCGAGATTGCCGCGCAAGTCGTTAATATCTTCAAAAAGCTCGCCGCCGATGCTGTTGTCCGAAAGCTCAAGCAAAAGATAATTTGAGCCGTTAAGGCAAAAATTATACACCGAGTCGCTTTTGCCGATATATCTGTAATAAAGAACCTCGCTGCCCAAATAAATGCGGGGAAGATCGGTATTTTCAATAAGTCCGCAAAGGGTACGGTACGCCTCCGTTACTCTTTTGCGGTAATCCTCAAGCTCATCGGAATCGGCGTAAAAGTGCGGGGTAGCGATTACATCGGTAATGCCTTGATTTTTCATCATATAAAGCAGTTTCAGCGATTCGTCGGTATCCTTTGCGCCGTCGTCAACGCCGGGCAGAATATGGGAATGTATATCTAAAAGAATTTACATCACGTCCTTTAAAATCCAAAAAGCCCCCGTTTTAATGGGGGCATGGTAATCAATAGCTGTATTTTCCGTTATAGGAGCTGTAATATTTCTTGTAATAACGCTTTGTGCCGTAATCCGAACCGTTGAGAATTACACCGAGAACGTTAATATCAAGAACCTCGGCAGAGGATAACGCGCGGCGCAGATTTTCATGTGTGGATACTCCCGCGCGTATTATAAATACCATACCGTCGGCTTTCTGACCCATAACCAATGCGTCCGAAAGAAGATTGACGGGCGGCGCGTCAAGAATAATATAATCATATTTTTCACGGAAATTATTCAAAAGCTCATCAAATGCCGGAGTTGAGAACATTTCGGTCGCGTTCGGCAATATTGCGCCGGCGGTTATAACGTCAAGCGACGAATTATACTGCTTTATAACCTCCTCCGGTTGGACAACACCCTGAATCAGCTCCATAAGCCCGAAAGAATTATCAAATTTCAGCTTGCTGTGAATACTCGGGCGGTGGGCGTCTGCGTCAATCAGCAATACCTTTTTGTTAAGCTGCGAAAGCGAGATTGCCGTGTTTATAGAGGTGGTGGATTTACCCTCGGAAGCATTCGGACTTGAAATTACAATTATTTTTTTGTTATCCTTAGCAAGAAGCGATATAAGGTTTGTGCGTATGCTTTTGTATGCCTCCGCAACCGCAAAGGGTATTTTCTTAGGCGCGGAAGCGCCTGACACGGCGGTATTTTCGGAACCGACGGCGCTGACAACAGATTTATTAGGCATTTTATTTACCGCCCTTTCTTGAATATCCGTATTTACCGTAGCCTTTAGAGGCGGCACCGGAAAAATCGGGTACGTTTCCTATAATCATTAATTTATAATTGTCTTTAATATCGTTTTCGTTTTTAATGGTTGTATTTGTGAATGAAATTACAAATACAATCGCAAAGCAGATTATTCCGCCGAGTAATGCCGCGCCAATTGTTGTGAGAGAGGTTCGCGGATATGTACGCACCGCGTTTTCGGCGTTTGTTGTAACGGCGGCGGTAGAATTGGGAATGAATTTCAGTACGTAATCCGGAACCAGCTCCAAAAACTTATTTGTAAGCGTTTTTGCCTCTTCGGGAGTTGAGGCCGTAAAGGCTATATCGATAAACAGGGTGTTCTCCGATCTTCTTTTTATTGATATATTGCTTTTTAGCTGGCTGTAATTGTATTTATTGCCCGTGCTGTCGGCAAGCTCCTTATAAATATCGTTGGTTTGCAGAATATCCGTAATGGTATTCGCCAATAAAAGCGACGCCGAAATATCCGTACTGCTGACTTTTGAGCCGGTAGCAGTGTTGGCACCGTCGGTGGTAATAGCACCGTTTGTGGCAATTACGGAGCCGGTTGCCGAGTATTTAGGTACCGCAACAAACTGACAGTAAGAATAAGCGGCTATACCGCATATAAGTGCCGACGCGATTAACACATATATATATTTCATCGCGATCTTAGCGAGTGTAACTAAAGATATGTTATTCACAGAATACTTCCTTTCCTTTTAAGCAAGGATTATTATACAACATCGTCACAAAAATAGCAACAGTTAATTTTTGTCGCTTTTCGTTCATTTTACAATATCTTACATTCTGACTGTAATATTACATAACAGTTTACGTTTAATTGTTTAAAGTGACATTTCCGAATTCCGCGGAAAAACCGCCATGTAAGTCTTCGACCGATATAGGCAACCCTGTAGCGCCGAGATATAGGCGGTATGTTCGGCTGCCGCTTTTGCTTTCGGTAAAGTATTTATCGTTTTCAAGGCTTACCTCGCCGTTTTCGGCGTTACGCAGTATTTCGTAAAGATATGTAAAAGCCATACCCTCGGGCATTTCGGAAATATTGTATTTGTAATTAAGTCCCGAATATTCGGCGGCGGCGCCGTCGCCCTTAAAATGCAGAATAAGCCCCGAAAGCCCCTCTGGCGAGGTTATTTTAATATCGGTATCGCCGTTTTCGGCAACAGATACCTCGCCCTCGTAACATTCGTTATAATATTTTACCGTGCAGGAAAAAGAAATTCCCCGCACTAAGGGGGTGACGCTGCATTTCTGCCGACACCCCGAAAGAAACAGGGGAAACATAAAAATAAATAATAACAGAGATGTTTTTTTCAAGCCGAGCGCCCTTTCTTTACAGCTCCTCTGTTAAATCGGTAGGCAGCATCGCGCGCTCGCCGCGCTTTTTTGCCGCCTTATCGCCTGCTTCACCGTGAAGATAAACCGCCGCCTTTGCAGCTGTGAGCGGTTCAAGCCCCTGCGCAAGCAGTGAAACGGTAATTCCCGCAAGCACGTCGCCGCTGCCGCCGGTTGCCATGCCCGGGTTGCCTGTGGTGTTAAAGGTTATTTCGCCGTCGGGTGCGGCAACAATGGTATTTGCGCCCTTTAAAACCAAAATACAGCCGTATTTTTTTGCAAAATCACGGGCGTATCTCACACGGTCGCTTTCAATTTCACGCGCGGTCATGCCGCACAGCCTTGCCATTTCGCCGGGGTGCGGGGTAAGAATAACGGGAGCTTTGCATTTCTTAATAATATCTATGCAGCAGGCTACCGCATTTATTCCGTCGGCGTCAATAACCGTCGGTACATCTGTATTAAGAATAATCTCCCTTGTAAGCATCTCGGTATCTTCATCATTGCCCATACCGCAGCCTATAAGCACGGCATTGCAGCCGCTCAGCAGTGCGGGAATATCAATATTATCGGGGTCAAGCCTGCCAGCCGCATTGGGCTTTATTGGCACGCACACCGCCTCGGGAACCGAAACGGTGAAAGGAACATAAATACTTTCGCATAAAACAGCCTTTAAAATGCCCACGCCGCTGCGCAGCGCTCCCTTTGCCGCAAGCACGGCGGCGCCCGCAAAGCCGTAGCTGCCGCAAAAGTTAAGCGCGGTGCCGAAGGTGCCTTTGTGGGAATTATGTTTGCGCTTTTCAAATTTCGGCTTTTCAATTGTTTTGTACTCATACCCGCTCGGCGTAACGCCTATATCCGCAACGGTCACTTCACCGCAGTAATCAGAGCCGGGCGGCAGCAAAAAACAGGGCTTTAAGGCTATAAACGTAACGGTCAAATCGGCACATATCGCTTTTCCGGGTACATTGCCGCTGTCGGTCATAACTCCGCTCGGAATATCCACCGAAACACGGGGGCAGGGGGCGGAGTTTGCAATGTTTATAATTTTTTCCACCGTATCATTCGGCGCGCGGTTAAGCCCTATGCCGAAAAGCGCGTCTATTATAAGGTCGGATTTTTCAATATCGGTCTCGTTACCGAAAACAGCCGCGTTAAGGCGGTTATAATAATATTTTGCGTTTTCGGTTGCGGGTAAGCCCATAGGTGTTATAACGGTTACATCAGCGCCGTTTCGGCTTAAAATATCGGCTATTACAAAGCCGTCGCCGCCGTTGTTGCCCTTTCCGCACAAAACAGCGACTTTTTTACCGCAAACGGGGAAATACCGCATAACAATATCCGCCGCCGTTTTTCCCGCGCGGTACATAAGTTCGCGAAAAGAGAAAGCGCCGCTGTTTACGGCATTTTCCTCCGAGACCCTTATCAAGCCCTCAGTTAATACACGCATAGCGGCACCTCGATTATTTAAAAGCACTGTTGGAAATGAATTTCGGCACAAATTTAACTATTGCCGAGCGTACGCGCTCATCGGGAGCAAAGACTAAGTAACTTGTACCCTTGCCCTCTGTAGACGATACCATAAGGTAAGCGGCGGGGTCGTCCGCGTTGCAGGTGATGAAAAGCTCCTTTGCGTTTATACTTGAAATTTGCGCGGGGTTAAACTTTTCAATGCGCGAAACGGTGGCAAGCTCAAAGGAAAGTATGCGCTTTCTTGAACTTTTATTTATTATTTTATCAATATCCATCGTTCCGTTGGTTACAATATACTCATACTCAACGTTAAAGCGCGTCGACAGCTTGTACGCGCCGAAAAGCGCGCCCGCGGCAAGCAGCAGCGAAAATGTACCCAAAATACTCATAAGCATTATGAGAATAAAGCAAACAAGAAAAGCCGCAAGCCAAATGCCTATTATTGCGGCAAGGGCTTTTCCGTTTTTCTTCACCGCAATTATCTGTTCAAAAAAAGTATCCATTGTTATATCTCCCCATAACTTTTAATATAATACATTATACACCAAAACGTATTGTACTTGCAATATATTTTGTTTTGTTATATAATAAATTTACCTTTTATTAACAAGTGAGGAATCTCTATGCGAATTAAGGATGGCTATAAGGTAGTAAATATGCACGGTCAGAACACCGTTGTTTATGAAAAGGGCGGCTCTGACGCGCTGGAAAATACTATTGTTTTAACCGAAACGGCAATGTTTTTATGGCATATGCTTGAAAACGGTAATCCCACTAAAAAGGATATGCTGAACGCGCTGCTTGATAATTTTGAAATATCCACCGTGCTTGCGCTCGGTGATATTGACGTGTTTTTAAGAACAATGAAAGAAAACGGTGTAATAGACGACTAAAATGAAAAATAAGGAAAATAACAGCCAAACATTAAAGTGGGTATATCGGCGCATAAAGCGGTATATCCCGCTTACCGCCGCCGTGTCGCTTATATCGGCGCTTTCGGCACTCAGCTTTGTTGCGCTTGCACTAATAACCAAAAGAGTGCTTGACGTTGCTACAAACGAGACGCCCGGCAGTCTTTTGAAAAACGGTATACTGCTTTTTGCGGTAATAGCCTTTCAAATTTTACTGAGCGCGGCACAGTCGCTTTTAAACGCCTATTCAAACGGTAAGCAGACCATAGCTTTCAGAAATCATCTTTTCGGCGTGCTTTGCCGCAAAAAATATTCTGATATAAGCGCTTATCACTCAGGGGATATACTGAACCGCTTCACCTCGGACATTGATACCGTGGTGACAAGCTCGGTTAACATAATACCGAATGTAATATCAATGGCTACCAAGATAATCGCGGGCATAGGCACAATGCTTGTTCTGAATCCGTATATCGCGGGGGCGGTGCTGTTTTGCGGCGTTGCCGTTCCGGCAATAGGCAGGGCGATAAACAAGAAATATAAATATATGCATAAGGAGTGCCAGAAAACCGAGGGAAAAACGCGCGCCTTTATGCAGGAATGCTTTGAAAATATTGTGGTAATTAAAACCTTTATAAGCGAAGTTCCGTTTATAAATAAGCTTGATAGCTATATGGATAAAAATTTCCGCCTTAAAATCAAGCGGACAAGCATATCGATAATAGCGAATATCAGCTTGTATGCATTTTTTACCGTGGGGTATTACGCCGTGCTTTTGTGGGGCGCGGGCGGTTTATCTGTGGGCACTGTTACATACGGCACGCTTATGGCGTTTTTGCAGCTTATTTCTCAGCTGCGCGCGCCGCTGCAAAACGTTTCGGGCATATTGCCGCTGTATTATTCGGCGTTGGCGTCCGCCGAGCGGCTTATGGAGCTTGAAAACAGTGAGGACGAGCCTTTGCCTGCCGAAAAATCCGAGCTTGAAAAAATAAAGAGCGATTTCCGCTCGATTGAGGTTAATAATCTCTGCTTCGGCTACGGCGGCGAGGTTATTTTAAACGGTTGCAGCTTTTCTGCCGAGCGCGGGCATATAACGGCTATCACGGGCGAATCGGGCAGCGGCAAAAGCACGCTTTTCAAGCTCATGCTTGGGCTTTACGAGCCGCAGTCGGGCAGTATTACGGTAAACGGCAATATCCCGCTTGACGCGTCCATGCGCGGGCTGTTTGCTTACGTTCCGCAAGGGAACATGGTGCTTTCGGGTACGGTGCGTGATAATATAACCATGTGCGACCCCGCTATTACCGATGAGCAGATTGAAAAAGCGGCGCGCGCCGCCGAAATTTACGATTATATAGTATCTCTGCCCGAGGGCTTTGAAACACGACTTGCCGAAAGGGGAGCGGGGCTTTCCGAAGGGCAGATTCAGCGTATATCAATAGCCCGCGCATTGCTTACGGATACGCCTGTTATACTGCTTGACGAGGCCACAAGCGCGCTGGATGAAGAAACAGAAACGCGGGTGCTTACAAATATAAAAAATATGACCGATAAGACCATACTCTTTATAACCCACCGCAACACAAGCCTTAAAGCGTGCGACAGAATAGTTCATGTGGAAAACAAGAATTTTTCCGTTATTAAATAATACAGAATATCTTTTAAATCACCCCGCGGTAGTAAAGACCGCGGGTGTATTTTTCGCAGGGGGCGCCGCCGTTTATATACGCGTTTATAATTTCTTCCGTCTGCGCGGCTGTTTCGTCGGTAAAATAAAGGGTCAGAAAATCAAGCGCGGGGAGCTCTGCTTTTCGGTCTGCAAGCCATACGGGCACCGAATTCAGCATTTCGGAATAGGTTTTTCCGCACTGTATGGGAAAAACCACTCCCTTGCGGTCGGTCACCGTGCCCCTGCCGCCGCATTCCTTGCAGCCCTTGCCGTTTTTAACGGGGCAGCACCTGTAAAGCATAAGCGGCAGCTTGCCGTAAGCTATAATACCTGTCGGTATGGGTGATGAAAGTCTTGAAATATCGCTTAAAAGCATTTCGCACGAAAGCGTTATTTCATCGGCGCCCATATTGCGCGCTTCTTCGGCGCTTGCCGAATTATATACGTTAAGCCCTATATCGGCAATTACCGAAAAGCCGCATTCAAGCGCTATATGCACCGCCGCAATATTTCCGCAAAGCGCCTTTGTAAAGCCGTGTTTTTTAAACAGTTCAAGGCGGGTTTTAATGTATTCCTCATTTGCGGTTATTCGCGGCAATTCCGCAACCGCGGTAATTCCCGCCGGTATTTCCGGCGGCTCGTTTTCTATGGGGAATATTATTTTGCTTATACCTGCAAGGCTTTCGGGCAATTGCTCGCGGCGGAAAAAGCGGGCATACAGCTTTTGCGGCTTTGTGACCCGCTTGGTATTTTCAGCCGTGTAAGCCGATATTGGCGGACATTCTCTTTTAATTTCAGCCCGTGCCGAATCTAATTTTTCGGCGGCGGCTCTGCGCAGGGAATTTATTTCGGCGGCGGGAACGAACAGCCCGTCGTCGTATATTATATCAATTTTTTCGGGCAAATAGGGGGTTGAGCCGAATTTATCAATCGCGGTTTTCAGTCTTTCGGCGGTAATGGGTTTATTCTGCGCCGATTGCGGTATTTCGCCCTCGGCGGTTACGGTATTTTCGCCGTCGCTTAAGGTAAGGCGCAGGGGAGTGCTGTTTTTTACGGTCAAAGCCGCCGAAATTTTAATGCTTTGCCTTTCGGCGCGGTAAAGCCCGTGCAGAGCGGCAAATGCCGTGTCCGCCGCGGTAACGTCGTCCTTTGTGCGTATTCCGAACATATCGCGGTTTAAATTCCCGGCATAGTAGCCGTCTGTAAAGCCCGAGCGCGAAAAGACGTTTTTTAAAAGATTTTCAATATCCTGCGGCACATAGCCCATATCGCGCGCAGCGTATGCCGCAGCAGTAGCGGCGGCAACATATTCGGGGCGTTTCATTCGCCCCTCTATTTTAAATGAGTTGACGCCTATATTTTGCAGCTCCGACAGGTGATTGAGCAAGGATAAATCTTTAAGGCTTAAATCGTGCCCGGTGCCGCCCGTAACGGAAAAGGGAAGACGGCAGGGACCCGCGCATAAGCCCCTGTTTCCGCTGCGGGAGCCTAAAAACGCCGAAAGCCTGCACTGCCCCGAGACAGACATACATAAAGCACCGTGCACAAACACCTCGGTTTCAAGCCCCAGTTCTTCCGCCTTGCGGCAGAAAATTTTAAGCTCCGAAAACGACATTTCGCGCGCGGCTACAACCCGCTTAAAGCCTGCTTTTTTAAGGTACGGCAAAGCGTAGGGGGACATAACCGACATTTGTGTAGAGGCGTGGAGCGAAAGCCCGGGAACAGCCGTTTTTAAAATGTGCGCCAGACCTATATCCTGAATTATAACGCCGTCAATACCAGCAAGATACGCCGTCCGCGCAAGCTCGCAGGCAGCGCCCAGCTCGGAATCCTTTATTAAAATATTTAGGGTAAGATATGCTTTAACCCCGCGTATATGGCAATATTCGGCGGCGGCTTTAAGCTCATTTACAGAAAAATTTTCCGCGTTTCTGCGCGCCGAAAAATCCTTTGCGCCGAGGTATACCGCGTCCGCTCCGCAGCGCACAGCCGCCTCAAGCATTTGAGAATTGCCCGCGGGCGACAGTATTTCACTAACTTTTATGCTCATTTTATTTATCACCGTATATATAATATAATACTTTTGCAATAATTTAAAGTGTTTTTTTAAAATGTTCGTATTACGGGTATTTATGGCTTGAAAAGCGGGGAAATATGGTGTATAATAATTTGTAAACATTATTCTGAAAGCGGGTGCGGTATGACCAGAAAACAGGCAAGGGAAGAAGCGTTTATTCTTGTTTTTGAAAAGGAATTTAATAACAACGGAACGGACGAAATATTGGAAACGGCTAAAGAGGTAAGAGACTTAGAGCCGGATGAATATATAAATAAGGTGTTCACGGGCGTTTATGAGCATATAGAGGAGATTGACGGGCTTATATCCGAAAATTCGGTGGGTTGGAGCATTAAAAGAATTTCAAAAACCGCGCTTTGCATATTGCGCCTTGCGATTTATGAAATGAAGTATTTCGATGAAATCCCCGTATCGGTTTCAATTAACGAGGCGGTTGAGCTTTGCAAAAAATATGCTACCACCGACGACGCTTCATTTGTAAACGGTATTTTGGCAACCGTTTCAAAAACGCTGTGATATGATAGCAGAAATTGCCGCAATAACCGTTAAACAGCTCAATTTTTACGTTAAATCGCTGTTAGAGGGCGACAGTCATCTTCAAAGCGTTACGGTAACGGGCGAGCTTTCCAACTTTAAAAACCACTATGCCAGCGGGCACTGGTATTTTACCTTAAAGGATGAGGACGCCGCGATTCGCTGCGTTATGTTCAGGACGCTGGCGAACGGTGTGCGCTTTGACCCGCGCGACGGCGATACCGTGGTGCTGCGGGGCAGAGTATCCCTTTATGAAAAGGACGGGCAGTACCAGTTTTACGCCGAGCAGATGTTTCCCGTGGGCGCGGGGGCGCTGGCGCTGCAATTTGAACGCATTAAGGAAAAGCTGAACGCCGAAGGGCTGTTTGATACATCGCGCAAAAAACCGCTGCCGAAATACCCAAAAAATATAGCGGTAGTAACATCCGATACGGGCGCCGCCGTAAAGGATATTTTGAGCATTTTAAATCGGCGTTACCCTGTGGCGCGGGTTATAATGTGCCCTGTGACGGTGCAGGGGGAAACCGCCGTGCCGCAAATGCTCGCGGCGCTTGACAGGCTTTACAGGCTGAACGCTGCCGATATTATAATAATCGGCAGGGGCGGCGGCTCGGCAGAGGATTTGTGGGAGTTTAACAGCGAAACGCTGGCGCGTAAAATAGCCATGTCTCCCGTGCCCGTAATATCGGCTGTGGGGCATGAAACCGACTTTACCATTTGCGATTTCGTGGCGGATATGCGCGCGCCCACACCGTCAGCCGCGGCGGAGCTTGCCGTGCCGGATATTGCAGAGCTTGAAAACCGCTTTGCAAGGTTTGAGTCTTTATTAAAATCCGCTTTGACCGCGAAATATGAGCGCGCTTCCGCGCGGCTTGCGGGGGTTTTATCCTCCCGATTTTTCAAAAGCCCCGAAACGGCTGTAACGGAGCGCCGAGCCGAGCGGGCAGACAGGGCGGCGGATAAGCTTTTATCGGCGTATTCAGCCCTGATTTCCGAGAAAAGCGGATGCCTTGCGGAATTTGCCGCACGGCTTGATACGTTAAGCCCGCTTAAAACCCTTGCGCGAGGGTACGCCATTGCGATAAAATCGGGCGAAACGGTGCGAAAAGCCGAAGAACTGAATGCCGGAGACAGTATGACCCTTAAATTTACCGACGGTAACGTAAAATGCAAAGTAACCGAAAAGGAGCAGACAGTATGAGCCGAAACACGGATTTTGAAAAATCAATTTCGGAGCTTGAAAATATAGTGGCGCAGCTTGAAAGCGGGGATATAACGCTTGACGAGTCAATAAAACTTTTTGAGCGCGGAACAAAGCTTACAAACGATTGCAGAAAAACGCTTGAAACCGCAAAACAGAAAATAATAACTCTGACCGAGGCGGAGGAAGAAAATGAGCAAGAGCTATGAACGGTTTTTACCCGATATAGAAAAAAGGCTTGAAGACTGCATTACAGCCGATAATACTGCGGCGCAGGCTATGAAATACAGCCTTTTATCGGGCGGGAAGCGCATAAGACCCATTTTACTGCTTGAATTTTACGCGCTTTGCGGCGGTAAGGGCGGCAGTGCGTTGAATTTTGCCGCTGCGCTTGAAATGATACATACCTACTCGCTTATACACGACGATCTGCCCTATATGGATAATGACGATATGCGCCGCGGCAGACCGTCCTGCCACAAGGCGTTCGGCGAGGACACCGCGCTGCTTGCGGGCGACGCGCTGCTTACCTTAGCCTTTAAAACCGCAGCCGATACTAACGGCATACCGGCGGACAGAGTGTTAAAAGCCATAGCGGTGCTTGCTGAAAACGCGGGCATAAACGGCATGGTAGGCGGTCAGGTTGAAGACCTCGCTTTCGAAAAAAACGGAGCAACTTTAGATGAGCTTCGCGGAATGTACCTTAAAAAAACCTCCTGCCTTTTATCGGCGGGGGTGGTTTGCGGCAGTATTTTAGCGGGGGCGGACGAGGAAGAATTAAAGTACGCCGCCGAATATGCCGAAAAGCTGGGACTTGCTTTTCAGATAATTGACGATATTTTGGACTGCACGTCTGACGAGAAGACCCTCGGCAAACCGATAGGCAGTGATGAAAAGAACGGAAAAACCACCTATGTGACTCTGCTCGGAATTGACGGCGCTAAGGCAGAGGCTGAGCGGTTGTCACACGAGGCGCTTACGGCGCTTTGCAAAATTAAGGGCGATAACACAGCCTTGCGCGAGCTTACCGCCGACCTGCTTGACAGAAAGTTTTAAAAGGAATGTTATAATAATTGGAGTACAAGCTATTAAGCAAAATAAAATCGCCTGATGATGTCAAAAAACTTAATTATGACGAAATATCACTGCTTTGTCAGGAAATACGCGATTGCATAGTATCCACCGTTTCAAAAAACGGCGGGCACTTGGCGTCTAACCTCGGCGCGGTGGAGCTGACGGTTGCTTTGCACAGAAGCTTTTCTTCACCCGAGGACGCGCTTATTTTCGACGTGGGCCACCAATCCTACACTCATAAACTTTTAACGGGCAGGTTTGATAAATTTTCCACCATACGCACCGAAAACGGGCTTTCGGGCTATATGCGCCCCGATGAAAGCGAGCACGACCCGTTTATAACGGGGCACAGCAGCAACTCAATATCAGCCGCTTACGGCATTTACCGCGCGAAAAAGCTGAAAGGCGAAAACGGCACGGCGGTGGCTATTATAGGCGACGGCGCTATGACGGGCGGTATGGCGTATGAGGCGCTTAATAACGCGGGATCGGGCAGGAGCAACTTTATTGTGGTGCTTAATGATAATAAGATGTCCATTTCCCGCAATGTGGGGGCGCTTGCGCGCAGCCTTACAAAAATGCGCAACAAGCCGCATTACCACCACTTCAAGTTTGCCCTAAGCCGCTTTTTACTGGCAATTCCGCTTATAGGCAAACCCCTTAACAGCGCTATTTACGCGGTAAAAGAGGCGGTAAAGGAGCTTATTTACCACGAAAATATATTTTCGGCGCTCGGCTTTAACTATTTGGGACCGGTTGACGGGCATAATGTAAAGGCTATGGAGCAGCTTTTTGAGGTTGCAAAAACCTATTCGCGCCCGTCGGTAATACACGTTATTACCACCAAGGGCAAGGGCTATGCTTACGCGGAGTCTTCACCGAGAGATTACCACGGCGTTTCGGCTTTTGATATTGATAAGGGCGCCAAATTCAGCGGTAAGCGCACCTATTCCGACGTGGCTGGCGCCGCCCTTTGCAAAATAGCCGAAAAGGACGAAAAGGTTTGCGCCGTAACCGCGGCTATGGCGGCGGGCACGGGGCTTACCGAATTTGCGGGCAGGTTTAAGCAGCGCTTTTTTGACGTAGGCATTGCCGAAGAACACGCCGTAACCTTTGCGGCGGGACTTGCAAGCGCGGGGCTGAAGCCGTATTTTGCAGTCTATTCTTCGTTTTTGCAGCGCGGCTTTGACCAGGTTATTCACGATATTGCAATAGGCGGCTTTCCCGTGCGCCTGCTTATTGACCGCGCGGGAATAGTAGGGGAGGACGGCGAGACCCACCAGGGGCTTTTTGACGTTTCGTTTTTAACCTCGGTTCCCGGTATGACGGTGTATTCACCCACATATTATGACGAGCTTGAAAGGGATATTGAGCTATCGGCGCAAAGTGAAAAGATTGTTGCTATAAGATATCCACGCGGCTGTGAAAAATCGGGCGCGGAAAAGGAAATTTTGGGCGATTACACGGTGTTTGAGGGCAGCGGTGATAAGGCAATTGTAACCTACGGCAGAATTTTCCAAAACGCATTTGAGGCGCAGAAAAAGCTGCCCGATATAACGCTTATAAAGCTTAATAAAATATACCCTGTTTCGGACAGTCTTATAAACGAAATGCAAAAATATAAGGAATTGCACTTTTTTGAAGAGGGTATAAAAAACGGCAGTATAGCCGAGCTTTGCGCCGCACGGCTGTTGGAAAACGGCTACGGCGGAAAGTATGTAATACACGCTGTAGATAATAAATTCGTACCCACCGCCGCGGTTTCGGCGGCGCTAAAAAACGCGGGGCTTGATACCGAGAGTATGATAAACGCTTTAAAGGGGGCTTGCAAATGACCGAAAAAACAAGACTTGATATTGCCCTGTTTGAGCGCGGCTTTGCGGAAAGCCGCGAAAAGGCGAAAGCGCTTATAATGGCGGGCATAGTTTATGTAAACAACCAAAAATCGGATAAAGCGGGAAATACCGTAAAGCCCGATGATATAATAGAGGTTCGCGGGGAAACATTAAAATATGTAAGCCGCGGCGGCTTAAAACTTGAAAAGGCTATGAAAAGCTTTAATATAAGCCTTGAAGACTGCATTTGCGCCGATATAGGCGCCTCAACGGGCGGCTTTACCGACTGTATGCTGCAAAACGGCGCAAAAAAGGTGTATTCAATAGACGTAGGCTATGGGCAACTTGCGTGGAAACTGAGAACCGATGAGCGCGTTATAAACCTTGAACGCACCAATTTCAGGTATGTAACGCGCGAGCAGGTGCCCGATGAATTAGACTTTGCCTCGGTTGACGTTTCGTTTATATCGCTTTACCACATACTGCCGAATTTACGCACCCTTTTAAAAGAGGGCGGGCGCGCGGTATGCCTTATAAAGCCGCAGTTTGAGGCGGGGCGCGAAAACGTAGGCAAAAAGGGCGTTGTAAGGGATAAAGCGGTGCATGTTGCGGTTATTGAAAAAATAATCGGTTTAATTGCGGAAAATAATTATTCGCTTTTGGGACTTGATTTTTCCCCCATAAAGGGTCCCGAGGGGAATATTGAATATTTATGTTATATTGAAAAGGCTGAAAAAAGCGAAAACCGCTGCGAAACGTGCGCGGCGGATGTAGTGGAAAGCTCATACAAAGCATTGGAGAGGTGAAACTATGAAAGCGGCGGTATTGCCCAATCTTGATAAACGCGGGGCGGCGGATGTTGTAATGCGGCTCAGCGAAATACTGAAAAACGAGGAAATTGAGGCTTTTTTACCTGAGGGAATGAACTTTGCGGGCTTTAAGCAATTACCCGAGGAGCAGTTATATAAGGCGGCTGATATAATTATTACTATCGGCGGCGACGGTACTATAATACGCTATGCAAAGCGCGCCGCGTTCGATAATAAGCCGGTGCTCGGTATAAACGCCGGTAGGGTAGGTTACCTTGCAAATATAGAGCAAAACGAGCTGGAGCTTTTGCACAAGCTGAAGCAGAACGAATATTTTGTGGAAAAGCGCATGATGCTGTCGGTCACGGTTTTTGAAAACGGCAGGCGGCTCGGTGAATACAACGCGCTTAACGACGCGGTTATAACCGGCGGGTTTATTTCAAGAATAATTGATATTTCGGTAATACTCGGCGGTGACAGCATAAATTACAGGGCGGACGGACTTATTATTTCAACCCCTACGGGGTCAACCGCTTACTCCATGTCCGCCGGCGGACCTATAATAGACCCGCTTACCCAAAGTATGTGTATAACGCCCATTTGCTCACATTCGCTTTCGGCAAAGCCGATACTTTTAGGCGCAGAAAACACAATTAAGGTAAAGGCGTATTCAAAAAAGCGTACCGATATTTATTTGACGATTGACGGCAGAAAGGTTGCGGCGGTAAAACCGTATACCGATATACTAATAAGGCGCTCAAAGCAGTACGCCAAGCTTATAAGACTGAACGACAGGTCGTTTTATAAAACACTTTCCGGCAAATTCAAAGACGGCAGGAGCATTTAAAATGAAAAGTAAACGTCAGGAAAAAATTTTAGAGCTGATAAAAGAAAAAATATTTTTAACGCAGGAGGATCTGCAAGCCGCGCTTATAGCGGACGGGTTTGATGTAACGCAATCCACCGTATCACGGGATATTAAGGAGCTGCGCATTGTAAAGGGGCATGACCGCGACGGCAACTACCGCTATATAGCGGCGGAGCAGACATCCACCCACACCGATAACCACTACCGTGAGCTTTTTGCACGCTCGGTAAAGAGCGTTGCCTATGCGCTTAATAATGTGGTTATAAAGTGCTACACTGGTATGGCTTCGCCCGCCTGCGTTGCGGTGGACGAGCTGTTCGGCGATATGATGCTCGGCTCTTTAGCGGGGGACGATACAATTATTATTGTGACCTATAACGAGCAGGACTCCGAAAGCCTGACTCGTGAGCTTAAAAATCTGCTTGCATAGCGGGGAAGAAAAATGCTTAAATTTCTGCATATAGAAAACATAGCGGTTATAGAGCGCTCGGATATTGAGTTTTCCGCCGGATTTAACGTTTTAACAGGCGAAACGGGCGCGGGTAAATCCATAGTAATTGATGCGATAAACGCGGTGCTGGGCGAGCGCACCTCAAAGGAACTTATACGCGCGGGGTGCGATACCGCCGAGGTATCAGCTGTTTTCGGCGAGCTTGATAACGCAACCGCCGCGGCTCTGTCAGACGTGGGCGTTACACCTGATGATGATGGAAATATAGTTATAAGGCGGCGCCTTTCCATGGCGGGCAAGGGGCTTATAAAGCTGAATGACCGCCCCGTAACGGCTACTGAGCTTAAGGAAATAGGCAAACACCTTGTAAACATTCACGGTCAGCACGATAATCAGGCGCTTTTAGACCCCGAGCGGCATTTGGATTACATTGACGCGGTAGCGGACGACGACCCCATTAAGGGCAAATATTACGCGGAGTTCCGTGAGCTGAACAAAATTAGGAAAGAACTTGCCGCGACAGAAACCGACGAGGATGAAAAACGCCGCAAGGTAAGCCTGCTAAAGTACCAAATAAACGAGCTTGAATCGGCGGGAATAAAGCCGGGGGAGTATGAGAAGCTTCAAAAAAAGCTTACAGTCGCAAGAAATTACCAGAAAACCGCCGAGGCGCTTTCGCGCGCATATTCAGCCCTTAAAGGCGACGACGAATTTGACGGTGCGGTATCGCTGCTGACGGACGCGGAAAAATCGCTTTCATCACTGCAGGATGATGAGTGGGATAAAAAATCCGCTGCCTTGGCGGACGCGGCAGCGGCGGCAGAGGACGTAAGCGCGGCGCTTTACGATTTTCTTGAAAACGCAGAGCTGGCAGATATTGACCCAGATGAAATAAACGTAAGGCTTGAAACGCTGGATAAGCTTATGGCGAAATACGGGAACAGCGAGGAAGAAATGCTTGAGTTTCTCGAAAAAGCGCGTACAGAGCTTAATGACACCGAGTTTTCCGATAAAAAGGCGGCGGAATTATCAGCCCTGCTTGACGATGCAACCGAAAGACTTATAGCCTTAGCCGAAGAGCTTACCGCGGCGAGGAAAAAAGCGGCGGCGGAGTTTGAAAAGCAGGTATGCGATATTCTTTCCTACCTTAATATGCCCGACGTGCGCTTTACGGTGCAGTTTAGCAAGGGCAGATACACCAAGCGTGGGTGCGATACCGCCGAGTTTATGATTTCGGCAAACCGCGGCGAGAGCGTAAAGCCGCTTTGCAAAATAGCCTCCGGCGGCGAATTATCCCGCGTGATGCTGGCAATTAAAAGCGTGCTGCTAGGCCGTGACTCCGTGGGCACTATGATTTTTGATGAAATTGATACGGGAATAAGCGGTTACACCGCCGGCAAGGTGGGAACGCAGCTTAAAAAGGTTGCGGAAAACCGTCAGGTAATATGCGTAACGCACCTAGCACAGATAGCGGCTATGGCTGACACCCACCTGTTAATAGAAAAGAAAGCTGAAAAGGACAGAACCTTTACAAGCGTTTCGCCGCTTTCATACGAGCAGCGAATAAACGAAATAGCCCGAATAATGTCGGGCGCGCAAATGACCGAAAATTTATATAATTCAGCGAAAGAGCTGTTAGACAGGAGCAAACAGATATGAAAATTTATGATGAACTTGTAGCGCGCGGACTTATAGCGCAGGTAACCGACGAAGCGGAAATACGCGAACTTATTGACAACGGCAAAGCCACATTTTACATAGGCTTTGACCCCACGGCGGACAGCCTGCATGTGGGTCACTTTATGGCGCTTTGCCTTATGAAAAGGCTGCAAATGGCGGGTAACCGCCCCATAGCCCT
>URGH01000050.1 GCA_900547305.1 uncultured Oscillospiraceae bacterium
TTATCCGCCACAGGCGGCAGTCGGTTGTTATGCTCCGTGGGTACTCACCCCAGTGTTCTTGAAAAACCGCTTATTAGGCGGTTTTTCGCTTACAAGGTGTTTTTCCGCCGCGCAGGCATGGGAAAAACAAAAAATGCGGCGTGAACGCCGCGAAAATATAATTTGGGGTTTATCTATAGACTTAAGTCCCCCTCGTATGAGGGGGATTTTTTGTATATCTAATGTCTAATGTCTAATGTCTAATTTCTAAATTCGTTCCCCACACGCCCAGAATTATAAGCGCGCACAGCAGGTACTGAACAGGCGTGAAATGCTCGTGAAGTATGGTAATGCCCGCTATTACGGTAACAACGGTTATTATATTTGAAAAGGACGCCGCCCTTGTTGCGCTTATTAACGTTGTGGAATAATTGTAGAGCATAAACGCGGCGACAGACGATACAACGGCAAGGTAGAAAATCGCAACCCAAAAGCTATAAGAACCGACGGCGACGACAAGCTCCGATATGTATTTGCCGCGCAAAACCGCTATTGCCGCCGCATTAAAACCGACAGCGCCGATTAAAAACATAAACCAAGTTCTTTCAAATGGTGAAAAGTGCTCCGATTCGCCGCGGCTTAAAATATTGAATACCGCCGCGCACAGAACCGCCGCAATTAAAAGCATAATTCCCGAAATTCGGTTTTGCTTGCCGTCGTTTGAAATAATGCTCATAACCGAAACGCTTATAAGCGATACGGCGGTGCATACGCCCTGCAACAATGTGGGCTTTTCGCCCAAAAACAGCGCCGATAAAAGCATGACCGCCACGGGAACGAGCGCGATTATTACGCCCGATAGGGCAGAGGAAACAAGGCTCAGCCCGTAAAGTTCAAATATAAAATAAAAAAGCGGCTGCGCCAGCGCCATTATTAGAAGTTTTTTCTTAGGCTTGCCTTTAAGCGATAGGCGGAATTTACCCGTAAGCGCCGAAAGACTCATAACAATAAACGCCACGGCAAACCGCACCGACAGAATTATAAGCGGGTGCGCAGAGCCGAGCGCCATTTTTGAAAATATAAAGCTGAAACCGAAAATTGTGTTTGCCGCAAGTGCCGCGGCCGCTCCGGCAAGTTTATTTTTGTTTTTCATACGTCTGTTTTCTCCGTTTTTTAGTTGAGTTTAACATTAGAAAGGCGAAATGTCAAGCAAACAGAAACGTTTTTGGTGAAAAATCTACAATTTAACACCCCTGATTTTCGTCATCTGTAATGATTTTGTAACTTTTTTATGTATTTTCTCGATTATCACTTGCAAAATGAACCGTAATTGTGTAAAATATAGATATTAGTAATATTCTAATTATTTTAAGGGATGTGTATAATATGTCAAACCGTCTTTTTCAAGGCGTAATCCATCAGATGAAGGACGCGGTAGACCGTACCTTCGGCGTTATCGATGAAAATTTCACCGTTATTGCCTGTAGCGAGCTGGGCAGAATAGGGGAGAATATCGACTCTTTTTCGGTTCCCTCGGCAGAGGTTTATGTAACCGGCGGCTATACCTTTAAGAGCCTCGGCACAACGCAGGGAACAAACTACATAGTTTTTGTTGAGGGCGACGATGTTATTGCGGCGAAATACGCGGCAGTTTTGGCTGTATCCTTTGCAAATATTAAGTTTTATTATGATGAAAAATACGACCGCAGCAACTTTATCAAGAACATAATTCTCGATAATATTCTGCCGGGCGATATATACTTAAAGGCGCGCGAGCTTTACTTTAATTCCGATGTTTCGCGCACCGTAATACTCATTCGCGGGGTTGAAACGCACGACATTTCAATTTACGACGTTGTTCAGAACCTTTTCCCGGACAAGTCCAAGGATTTCGTTATAAACATAAACGAGACCGATATTGCGCTTGTTAAGGAAACCAAACCGGGAATTGATACCAAAACCATTGAAAAGCTGGCTTCCACCATTGCCGATACCATTTCGGGCGAGTTCTACGCTCAGGTAGTGGTAGGTATAGGCACAACGGTAGATACCCTCAAAGACCTTGCACGTTCCTTTAAAGAGGCTCAAACGGCGCTTGAGGTCGGAAAAGTATTCGATACCGAAAAGACCATTATTTCTTATGATAACTTAGGCATTGCAAGACTTATTTATCAGTTGCCTACAACCCTTTGTGAAACTTTCTTAAAGGAAGTTTTCAAGCGCGGCTCTATTGAAAGCCTTGATCAGGAGACCCTGTTCACAATTCAGCGTTTCTTTGAAAATAACCTCAATGTTTCCGAGACCTCGAGAAAGCTGTTTGTTCACCGCAACACCCTGGTTTACAGACTTGAAAAGATAAAGAAGATAACAGGACTTGACTTGCGTGAATTTGACCACGCAATCATCTTTAAAATTGCCCTTATGGTTAATAAATACTTAAAGAGCAACCCCATTAAGTACTAATTGAAAGTGTGGAACTGTCAGTAAATGGAAGAAATACTCCTTAACCGTGAAGAACCGGCGAATACTGCGCCGATAATAGAATTCCGCGGCGTTTCAAAAACCTACCCCACCGGTACGCACGCCCTTGAGGATGTTAATATTACAATAAACAACGGCGAGTTTGTTTTCGTAGTCGGCTCGTCGGGCGCGGGTAAAAGTACCTTTATGAAGCTCATTATGCGCGAAGAAAAGGCTAATACGGGAATTATTACCGTAAACGGTTTTAACCTTACCAAAATGCCGCGCAAGCAGGTGCCTATGCTGCGCCGCACTATGGGCATAGTGTTTCAGGATTTCCGCTTAATACCCACCATGAGCGTTTTTCAGAACGTTGCGTTTGCAATGCACGTTGTGGGCGCCTCGGGCAGAGACGTTCGCCGTGAGGTTTCAAAGGCGCTTTCAAAGGTGGGTCTCGGCAATAAAGCCCGCTCAATGCCTGCTCAGCTTTCGGGCGGCGAGCAGCAGCGTGTGGGCTTGGCGCGCGCGCTTGTAAACTCGCCCGACCTTATTATTGCGGACGAGCCTACGGGTAACGTAGACCCCAATATGTCCTATGAAATAGTATCGTTACTGACCGAAATTAACAACCGCGGCACAACTGTGCTTATGGTTACGCACGACCACAACCTTGTGCGCGATTTCCACCACCGCGTTATTATGCTTGACGGCGGAAGAATTGTAGCAGATAATGCCGGAGGTAATTTCTGATGAAAATGGGAAGTGTAAAATACCTCGTCGGCGAGGGAGTTAAAAACACCTGGGTCAACCGCCTAATGTCCTTAGCGTCGGTAGGCGTTCTGGTTGCTTGTATGGTTATAATAGGGCTTGCAATTCTTATTTCCGAAAACGTAAATAAAGCGGTAGGAAATTTGGAGCAGCAAAACGTTGTAATGGCGTATATGAAAGACTACAGCTGGGCGCTTTATGGGGATAAGGACACTTCGTCCGATACATCCTCTGCCGACAGTTCTGCAGCAGTTGTGTCTTCCGATACCGCTTCGTCTGCAGCGAACAGCTCGGAAAACACTTCGAGTGAGGAAAAGGCTGACGAAAACGGCGTAAAGCAGAGCGACTATGTTGTTCACAGTGAAGAAGAGGCAAAAGCGCTTTGCGATGAAATAGCAAAGCTTGATAACGTGGCGTCGGTCACCTACGTTTCACCCGAAGAGGGACTTGAAAGCGTTAAAAAATCAATGCTTGAGGGGCAGGAAAGTTATTTCTCATTCCTTGATGAGAAAAACGGCAACCCAATGTCGGGCGCGGCAAAAATTCAAATGAAGGATATGTCCCGCTTTGACGAAACGGTCGAGCAGGTAAAGAAATTTGACGGTATCAGCGATATTCAGTCGCAGAGCGACTTGGCGGAAAAAATTACCGCCATTAAAAAGGGAATAGGCATTGCGGGCTTTTGGATAATCGCAATACTTATGGTTATAGCGCTTGTTATAGTTTCCAACACAATAAGGGTTACTATGTATAACCGCAAGCTGGAAATAAGCATTATGAAAGCGGTGGGCGCTACCGATTCGTTTGTAAGAATACCCTTTGTTGTTGAGGGTATGTTAATAGGCGTGGTTTCCGCGCTTATAGCGGAGGGGCTTTTGTACTTCTGCTACCGCGTGGCGACCGAAACGATTATAGGCACGCTCGGAACAAGCGATATTGTGCATTATTCCGACGTGGCAGGCTGGCTTTTACTTGTGTTTATAGGCATTGGCATTTTCGCGGGCGTTCTCGGCAGCGTTATTATGATAAGCAAATATCTCCGTCACGAGGGCAGCGAATTTGCGGCAATTTAGGAGGAAAAATGAAAGCAAAACTTATTAAAATTTTATCGTTTTTTACTTCTGTGGCAATGATTTTTTCCGTAGCGGCTATTACTCCGGTATCTGCCGCTACGGAATCTCAAATTCGCAGCGAAATAAAAAAATTGCAGGAAAAGCAAAGCGAACAGCAGCAAAAAATTAACGAGCTGAAAAAGGATGCAAGCAAGCAAAAAGAGCTTAAAGCCGCAATCGAGCAGAAAATGGCGCTTGTTCAGCAGGAAATTGACGCTTGCAACAGGCAAATAACCTCAATCAATTCTAAAATTGCCGCTAATAAGGCGGAAATTGAAAAGAAAAACACCGAAATTGAAAATAACAAGACCGCCTTTAAAAAGCGCTTACGCGCTATTTATATGAGCAACACGGGCAGTCAGGTTCAGGTGCTTTTGGGCGCGGATGATTTTTCGCAGTTTTTAGAGCTTTCGCAACTTACCGCCAGCGTTTCCGCTAAGGATAAAAAGATGATTGAGCAAATCGTAGCGGCGGTAAAGGTGCTTGAGGAAAAGCAAAAGGAAAATAATAAGCTGCTTGAAAATCAAATGGCTGTTAAAAAAACAATTACTCAAAAGCAGCAGGAATTAAAGACGCAAAGTGATGAAATTCAAGCGGTTATTTCTAAAATTAACAGCGATACTAAAAGTGCGCAGGCTGATAAAAATGCAACCGACGCCGCTTTAAAAGATAAGCAAAAAACACTCAATGAAATTTTAAAAGGCAGCACAGGAGGCAGTGGCGGCGGTGACGTCGTGTATGACGGCGGACCTTTCCTATGGCCTACAACCACCACCAGAATTTCTTCATCTTGGGGATACCGTTGGGGCAGGTTGCACCAGGGCGTTGATATTTCAAACGGCAGATACGGTCTTCCGATTTATGCAATAGCCGACGGCACCGTTTACAGAGCCGTATCGGGGTGCCCGCATAATTATCCTAAAAACTCAAGCTGCGGTTGCGGCGGCGGATATGGAAATCACGTTGCTATATATCACGGCAAGGGAGCAGACGGTAAAGAGTATGCGGCTTACTATGCGCATATGTCAAGCCTTGCAGTTTCAAACGGCGCTCATGTAAAGCGCGGGCAGATAATAGGGTATGTCGGCTGTACCGGTTTTTCAACAGGACCTCACCTGCATTTTGGAATTATGGTCAACGGTGCGTTTGTAGATCCTATGCAGTTTTACACCAAAGTAAAATAAATTTTTTCAGCCGTCACCGGCTTATCGGTTTTCCGGTAGGTGGCGGCTTTTAAGTTTTCGGGAGGCGGGCAATTATTAAGGCGAATAAAACAGCGTTTAGAATAATCACAGCGGCGGCGCTTTTTTTATGGATGGCGCTTATATTCTCGCTGTCTTCTCAAAATGCCACGGTATCATCGGGAACAAGCGGAAATGTTATAAGGCTTATTGTAGGTTTTTTCCGCCCGGGCTTTGATAGCCTGCCGGCGGCGGAGCAGGCGGAAATTGTTGCTTCTTTGCAGTTTATAGCCAGAAAATCGGCGCATTTCAGCATATATATGATTTTAGGCGTTTTAAGTTTTCTGGCGGTTATAAGCTATGAAAAATTATTTTTTGCTTTGCGGCTCACAACAAGCGGCGGTATTTGCCTTTTATATGCCGCAAGCGATGAAATTCATCAGCTTTTCGTGCCCGGCAGGAGCGGCGAGGTGCGCGATGTTATGATAGATTTTTCGGGTGCGGCACTCGGCATTGCCTTATCGACGCTTGTTTTCCTTTTGATTTGCAGGATAAAAAAGAAAAGGACTGAAAAAAATGAAGAACGAAAAATTCGGAATTAAATATTTCTATACGGGTCTTACGGCGTTTTTGGTAATTGCCGCCTGCGTTGTGTTTTTCTTTCTTATGTACCGTTTGCCCGGTATTTTCGCTTTTCTTAAAAAGCTGCTGGGAGTAATAGAGCCGGTTATAATCGGGTTTATAATCGCTTACCTGGTAAACCCCATTGCAAACGCTATTAACGGCGGGCTTTTAAAGCTATCAAAGAAAAATATTAAGCTGCAAAACAATATTTACAAGAGGGTTGCGCGCGGCGTCAGCGTTTTCGGCGCATTGGCGGCATTTACCGCCGTATTGATTTTGATATTCTATATGATAGTGCCGCAGTTTATTGACAGTATTTCAAGCATGGTAAAGGTTTTGCCGGGTCAGCTTGAAGACTTTGCCCAAAAGGTCAGCAACGAATTTGAGAAAAACAGCGATTTGCAAAAGGTTTTAATGTCGGTTTACGAGTACGAGAAAAAGTGGCTGCAAAACGACTTGACCGCTTATGTAAACTCCATGGCGGCGTATTTCGCAAGCGGAGTTTGGAGCGTAGTAAACTTTATTAAAAACTTTGCGGTGGGATATATTTTCGCGCTTTACATACTTTATAATAAGGCGCTTTTAATGCGGCAGTTCAGAAAAATAATGTTCGCCTGCATTAAAAACAGCGTGGTTGAGCGCATTTTGCGCACGGGCAAAAGGGTTCACAGCATTTTCAGCGGCTTTATTTACGGCAAGCTGCTCGATTCCGCCATTATAGGCGTACTGTGCTTTATAGGCGTTACAATTTTCAAAATACCGTATCCCATGCTTGTAGCGGTTACGGTGGGGGTTACCAATGTTATACCCGTTTTCGGGCCTTACCTCGGCGGCATACCCTGCGCGGCGCTGATACTTTTAACCGACACCATGAAAGGCGTTTATTTTATAATATTCATAATTTGCCTGCAAGCATTTGACGGCAATTTCTTAGGACCGAAAATTTTGGGCAACTCAACGGGACTTTCCGCTTTTTGGGTGGTTTTCGCCATTGTTGTGGGCGGCGGAATGTTCGGCGTGCCGGGTATGGTGATAGGCGTGCCGGCGTTCGCGGTTATCTATTACCTTACCGAAAGCTTTGTTAATTACCGCGTAAAGAAAAAGAATTTACCGCTTGAAAACGAGTTTTACGATGCAAAGGTAGTGGAAAAGCTAAAGCCCGAAATTGCCGATTTGCGCGAGCAGATTCCACTTGAGGAAGAAGACACCGAATAATTGGAGAGTGAATTTTAATGAGAAAAAAGCTTTTGCTTGAACAGAATATTCAGCTTTTTGATAGGCTTACCGCCGCCGAGGGCGAAATTAAAAGGCTGAAAACCGAGCTTGAAGAAGAAAAACGCAGAGCCGCGGCGCTTAAAGAGGAAAATGCGCGCCTCAGTGAAAATAAGGGCACGGCTACCGCGCCGATTAAAATACTTGAAGCAAAGGTTATAAAGCAAGCGGGAATAACGCCTGATACCGAGTACGGCGCGGCGGTTATAGGCAAAACGGTGGTTGCGGCGGCGAAATACTGCGAGCAGCTTAAAACCCGTGATAACGCAAAGGAGCTTATAAACCTTATTTTGGGCAGAACCGAGGTTACAAAGGCGGAAATACTTAATATTGTAACGGCTGATACCGCAGACGAGGAAAAAAGACGGCGGATAGACGAGCAATTCGCCGCGGCGGAGGATTATTTTGCAAGCGTTACGGCGCAAACGGAATAAAAAACATATAATATATAATGCGGAATTCGTAATTCGTAATGCGGAATATGTCTACGGTCTAATGTCTAACATCTAATATCTAACTTTGGAGTGATTTTTTTGTTTAAAGAAATAAATGCGAAAGATATTAAGGATAACTTTATAAGGACAATTGCCGACGAATGGGCGCTTATATCTGTCGGCACGAAAGAAAAATACAATATGATGACCGCCTCCTGGGGCTTTATGGGTGAAATGTGGGGGTATGACTGCATTGCCGCCGTTATCCGCCCGCAGCGCTACACAATGGAGTTTGTGGATAAAAACGATTATTTCACACTCAGCTTTTACGGCGATAACAAGGCAATACACAAGGTTTGCGGCTCAAAATCGGGGCGCGATACCGATAAGACCGCCGAAACGGGGCTGACCCCCGTGTTTGACGGCGGCGCGGTGTATTTTAATGAGGCAAGGCTCGTAATAATATGCAAAAAACTGTATGTTCAGCAGATGAAAGAGGAGTGCTTTACCGATAAAGAGCCGCTGCGCTGGTACGATAACGATTTACACAACATAGTAATAGGAAAAATTGAAAAGGTATTGGTTAAGGAATAAAAATGTTCGGCAAAAAAACAAATGAAATATGGCTTATTGCAGGCTTGGGCAACCCCGGGATGCAATATGCCGAAACCCGCCACAACGCAGGCTTTATGGCGGCGGACAGACTGGCGGAAAAACACAATATGACCTTTAACAAGCGCAAGTTTGACGCGGAATACGGCGAAATAAATTTAGGCGGCTGCCGCGTCATTTTGGCAAAGCCGCAGACCTATATGAACGAATCGGGCAGGGCGGTAGCCGCTATTGCGCGGTTTTACAAAATTCCCACCGAAAATATTATAATAATGTTTGACGATATTACGCAGGCGGTGGGGAAAATTCGTATTCGCCGCAGCGGCACGCACGGCGGGCACAACGGAATACGCGATATTATAGAGCTTATGGGAACGGACGATATTAAGCGGATAAAAATAGGCGTTTCCGAGCGCCCCGACCGCAATTACGATTTAAAGGACTGGGTTCTCGGCAAAATTCCGAAGGAGCAGCGCGACGACCTTGAAAAGGCGCTTGAAAAAGCGGCAAACGCGGCAGAAGAAACAATTCTTCACGGAATTGACAGCGCTATGAACAAATACAACGGTTAATATGAAGCTGATAAACGAAGTACTGAAAAAAGACCCCGATTACTTATCACTCTTAAATGAAGTTGAGCGCGGCAGGCTGCCGATAGTCTGCACGGGGCTGTCGCTTATACACAAGGCGATAATTGCGGCGGCGCTGCGCGGGCACATGAAAAAGCGCGTGGTTTTAATAACCCATGATGAGGCGACTGCCGCAGAGCTTTGCGGCGATATAAACGCTTTGGGGCTTAAATGCCTTAATTTTCCCGCGCGGGATTTATGCATAGGCGATTTGAGTGGCTACTCAAAGGAATATGAGCATAAAAGAATAGACACCCTGTCTGCCGTGGCGGACGGGGCTTTTGACCTGCTTACAATTTCGCTTGACGCGGCGGTGCAGTACACCGTAAAGCCCGACGTGCTGAAAAACTCGCGCTTTACCCTGAAAACGGGCGACAGCGCCGATACATCCGAATTGGCGGAGCGCCTTATAAACGCGGGGTATACAAGAAGTCAGCTTTGCGAGGGCTTAGGGCAGTTTTCGGTGCGCGGCGGAATTTTCGATTTATTCCCCGTAAACTCCGAAAAGCCCTGCCGCATTGAATTTTGGGGCGATGAAATTGACAGTATATCATACTTTGACCCCGAAACGCAGCGGCGCGAGGAAAACGCGGACGAAATAGAAATTTCCCCCGCGGCGGAGGTTATGTTCGACCCGTTTAATTTAGCCGCGAAATTAAAAACGGAAATACCGAACCCCGCCTTAACGCTTAAACAGCGCGATATTTTGGCAAAGGACGCGGAGCTGCTTGAAAACGGCGTTAAAATCCCGCCCGACAGGTACATTCCGCTGCTTGATACCATGGGAACGGTGTTTGAATATTTCGGCGATTCGCTTTTAATGCTGAGCGAAAGCGGAAATATGGCGGAACGCTTTAAATCAATGGAAATTCAGCTTTCCGCCGATACGGAAAATTATCTTGAAGAGGGATATTTATTTTCCAAGACTGCAAAGCTGCAGCTTGATAAAATCGAATTTTTCGGTTTCGCGGGTAACGGCATTATTGCCGAGAACTTCCCGCGCGGGTCGTATGAAATAAAGCCGAAATCCGTTATAAACTTCAATTACAAGCGCTCAACCGCATGGGGCGGGGATATTGAGGTGTTGCTTGAAGATATTTCATATATGCGGGATATTCGCGGCAATGTGGTTATTTTGGCGGGTGAGCAAAGGGCGGCGCAGGTTTTAAACGCCGAACTTTGCGAGCGCGGTGTGCAAAGCGTTTATACCCTGAGCGCAGACGCTGCGCCCGCGGGCGTTACGGTAATACCGGGCGGCCTATCAGCAGGGTTTGAAATACCCTCGCAAAAGTTTATGCTTATAACCCACAGGTTTATAGCCCACGAGGGTAAAAAGCATAAGAAAAAGCACAAGGCGGGGCAGGAGATAGGCTCGCTTGACGAGCTTAAAAAGGGCGATTACGTTGTGCACGAGGCGCACGGAATAGGCGTTTTTGACGGCATTAACCGCATAACCCAAGCCGGGGTTACAAAGGACTATATAAAGATAAAATACGCTAAAAGCGATGTTTTATATGTACCTGTAACGCAACTTGATTTAGTTTCAAAATACATCGGTGCGGCTGAAAACGGCGGGGTGAGGCTGAACCGCTTAGGCGGCAGCGAATGGCAGAAGACCCGCAAGCGCGTTAAAGCGGCGGTTAAGGATATGGCAAAGCAATTAAC
This sequence comes from uncultured Oscillospiraceae bacterium, assembly GCA_900547305.1. Taxonomy (GTDB): domain Bacteria; phylum Bacillota; class Clostridia; order Oscillospirales; family Acutalibacteraceae; genus UBA737. The sequence goes on from URGH01000050.1 coordinate 10,737, forward strand.
GGCGCTTTACGCAAAGCGTATGGCGGTAAAGGGCTACGCTTTCAGCCCCGATACCGATTTGCAGAATGATTTTGAACGCCGCTTTGAATATGAAGAAACCGATGACCAGCTGCGCTGCATTAACGAAATAAAGCGCGATATGGAGCGCGAAACGCCTATGGACAGGCTGCTCTGCGGTGACGTGGGATTCGGCAAGACTGAGGTTGCGCTGCGCGCGGCTTTCAAGTGCATAAGCGAGGGCAAGCAGTGCGCGCTGCTTGTTCCCACAACCATACTTGCAATGCAACACTATAACACAATAATCCGCCGTATCGGGGAAATGCCCGTATCGGTAGGGCTGCTTAACCGCTTTGTTTCGCCTAAAGAGCAGGCAAAAATAATAGCCGACCTTAAATGCGGCAGGCTCGATATGGTGGTAGGTACGCACAGGCTTATTTCAAAGGACGTAGGCTTTAAAAACATAGGGCTTGTAATAATAGACGAGGAGCAGCGCTTCGGCGTGGCGCAAAAGGAAAAACTTAAAGAGCAGTACCCGTTTGTGGATATTCTGACCTTAAGCGCCACCCCGATACCTCGAACGCTCAATATGGCGCTTTCGGGGCTTAGAGATATGTCCTCAATAGACGAGGCACCGGGGGACAGACACCCCGTGCAGACCTATGTGCTTGAATACAATTTAGGCGTTATAACCGACGCGATAAATAAGGAAATCCGCCGCGGCGGGCAGGTATATTACCTGCACAACCGCGTTGAAAGCATTGACCGCTGCACGGGGGTGCTGAAAGCAAAGCTGCCCGATATAAACATAGGCATAGCCCACGGGCAGATGAGCGAGGACGAGCTGACCGACGTGTGGCGTCAGCTTGTGGAGCACGAGATAGACCTGCTTGTATGCACAACTATTATAGAAACGGGCGTTGATGTGCCGAACGCTAATACCCTTATAATAGAAGAGGCTGACAAAATGGGCTTGGCGCAGCTGCACCAGCTGCGCGGGCGCGTGGGGCGCTCGCCTCGGCGGGCATATGCGTATTTCTGTTTCAGGCGGAACGTTCAACTGTCCGACGTGGCGTCAAAGCGGCTTGAGGCGATACGCGAGTTTACCGAGTTTGGCTCGGGCTTTAAAATTGCAATGCGCGACCTTGAAATACGGGGCGCCGGCAGCATTTTGGGTGGCGAGCAGCACGGCAATATGGAGGCAGTGGGGTACGATATGTACCTGAAACTCCTATCTCAGGCGGTGAACGAAGAAAACGGTCAGCCCGAAACAGAGGATATGCCCTGCACGGTGGACCTTAACATTTCGGCGCATATACCCGAAAGCTACATTGAGTCATTACCCGCAAGGCTTGGAATTTACAAGCGCATAGCCGCCATAAGAACGGACGAGGACGTAAGCGACGTTATTGACGAGCTGTGCGACCGTTTCGGCGAGCCACCGCAGGCGGTTATGGGGCTTATTGACGTGGCAATACTGCGCAGCAAAGCCGCCGCTGCCGATATTTGCGAAATTACGGGCACATCAAACACTGCAATACTGCACATAAACTCAATTAAACCCGAGGCGGTGGCAAAGCTTTCGGAGCATTTCGGCGCAAGATTTTCGCTTAACGCCGCATCTACGCCCGTTTATACGGTGCGGCTGAAAGCGGGGCAGAAAATGGCAGACCTAGCTGCAGAGCTTGCAAAAGCACTTTAATAGCAAAATAACGAATTTGCTTTACTTTAGCGCAGTTAATTGCTATAATAAATAATCAATGGGGGAATCTAATATGAAATATCTTGTTGTACTTTGTGACGGAATGGCGGACACGCCGAACGCCGCTTTAAACGGTAAAACGCCTATGGAATGTGCCGATAAACCGAATATGGACGCACTGGCGAAAGATGCCGAGGTGGGTATGTGCCGCACGGTGGCGTCGGGGCTGAAGCCGGGCAGCGACGTTGCCAATCTTTCGGTTATGGGCTATGACCCTGCGGTTTGCTATACGGGCAGGTCGCCGCTGGAGGCTGCGTCTATAGGGGTTGATTTAAGACCGACCGACGTTGCGCTGCGCTGCAATACCGTAACGCTGTCGGATGAAGAAAATTATGAAGACAAAACAATGGTGGATTACTGCGCGGGTGATATTTCAACCGAAGAGGCGCACAAAATAATAGAAACGGTTGAAAAAGAGCTCGGCAGCGATATTTACAAATTTTACGGTGGCGTAAGCTACCGCCACTGCTTAGTGGTAGATAACGGAACTACCGACCTTGGCAATATGACCCCGCCGCACGATATAAGCGGGCGGGTAATAGGCGAGTATTTAAGCAAGAGCGAAAATGCCGCGCCGCTTATTGACCTTATGAAAAAGAGTTATGAAATACTTAAAGACCACCCCGTGAACATAGAACGCCGCAAAAAGGGCTTGCACGAGGCAAACTCCATTTGGCTTTGGGGCGAGGGCAGACGCCCGCAGCTTGAAAACTTTAAGGAGAAAAACGGCGTTTCGGGCTGCGTTGTAAGCGCGGTTGACCTGCTTAAAGGCATAGGAATATGCGCGGGTATGGAAACGCCGGAGGTTGAGGGCGCAACAGGCTATATCGACACCAATTTTGAGGGGAAGACGCAGGCGGGAATTGACGCGTTCAGGCGCGGAACTGACCTTGTTTACCTGCATTTTGAAGCGCCCGACGAGTGCGGTCACCGCGGTGAAGCGCAAAACAAGGTAAAAGCGATTGAAATGATAGACAGCAGGGTGCTTACAAAAATGCTCGACTACTTAAACGGCTGCGGAGACGATTACCGCATACTTATAATGCCCGACCACCCGACCCCGCTTGAAACAATGACCCATTCATCCTCGCCCGTGCCGTTTTTGATATACGACAGCCGCAAAAAGGAAAACGGCGTTTCCTCATTTACCGAGAAAAACGCCGCTGAAACAGGCGAATTTGTAGAGCACGGACCTGATATTATGAATATGCTACTTGAAAAGTAAATCCGGAATATTGCGGCGGGAAAGGTAAAGCACCGTGCCGCCCGTTAAGCCGCCGCAGAAAAGCGAGGCTATAAGCATAAAGGGCAGGTAATAAAGCACGCCCTTGCCGAAAATAAGGGCTGCGACGGCTATTTGAACGATGTTATGCACGGCGGCGCCGCCTATGCTGCAGCCTACCGCCGTTACCGCCTTAAAGCGCGAGAGCGCAATCGCCGCAAGGGTTGATATTACCCCTGCCGAAAGCGAGAAAAGCAGGGCGAACGGCGTGGAAAAAAGCATGGCGGATAAAATTATGCGTGTAATGTTTACAAGCAGCGCGCCGCGAATATCACCCTTAGCTATAAGCAAAAGGCAAATGCAGTTTGCAAGACCTATTTTTATGCCGGGGGCTATAAAAGAAAGGGAAAACAGGCTTTCTATATACCCGAAAATAAGGGCAAGGCATGTAAAAATCCCGTAAAGCGTTATTCTTTTTGCCATTTTCACTCCACCTCTGCTAAAACTTTATTCGGTAAGCATATTATGCTTTCGCCCTTTTTACTTATAGACTTATGGTTTACGCATATTTGATTTTTGCAGTCGGCATAAGAAACCCGCACCTTGCCGTTTTTAATTTCCACGGTATTGCCTGCAAGCACAACCGTTTTATTTTCGTAAAGCGAGCCCGAATATACCGTTTTGTTATTTTCCTTAACCGTCACGGTTTTGCCGCTTTTGGGGGATAAAACAAGCGTTACCGATGCCAAAGCCAAAAGCAAAACCGACAGAATTATAATAAAATCGCCCTTTTTCAGCATTTTTCTACCTGCGTTCATAGAATATTTTCATATTTGATTTTAACATATCTTTACAAAAAAAGAAAGTTATTGTATAATAATTTTTATGAGAAAAAATATCACGCTTCCTATGCTGCTGCTTTTGCTCTTGCTTTGCGGCTGCTCACAGGATGAAAACAAGGCTTTAAACTCCGAAACACGCTTTTTACTTGACACCGCCTGCACCGTTTCCGCCGATTGCGATGACGAAACGCTGAGCGGTGCTTTCGCCGTGTGTGAGGAGCTTGAAAGACTGCTCAGCCGAACGGTTAAGGGCAGCGACGTGTACAGGCTGAACGAGGCTGACGGGTTTGTTTCGGTATCGGACGATACTTTGCGCCTGCTTGAAAAGTCGGTGTATTACGGAAACCTGACCGACGGGAAGTTTGATATAACTATCTGCCCGGTATCGGAGCTGTGGGATTTTAAAAACCAAATAGTACCGAACCGCAGCGAAATAGCCGAGGCGCTAAAAAACGTTGATTACCACAGCATTGAAATAAATGGAAACACCGCGAATTTAAACGGTAAGAAAATCGATCTCGGTGGTATCGCAAAGGGGTATATTACCGATAAGGTGATTTCCTACTTTGAAAGTAAGGGCGTAAAAAAAGCGCTTGTAAACTTAGGCGGCAATATCGGTATGACGGGCAGGTTTAGCATAGGCGTACGCAAGCCGTTTACCGAGGAAATTTTGCTTAATATGCCGCTTGAAAACAAAAGCGCCGCGACTTCGGGAATATACGAAAGGTATATTGAAAAGGACGGGGAAATTTACCACCATGTGTTAGACCCCGCCACCGGGTACGGCGTTAAAAACGAGCTTTCAGCGGTTACGGTAATAGGCGATAATTCGGTGGATTGCGACGCGCTTTCAACCGTTTGCCTGTTGCTCGGCACCGAAAAAGGAAAAGCAATAATTGAAAACACGGCGGGCACCGAGGCGGTTTTTATAAGCCGCGATGGCAATATAAAGCTGACTGCGGGGCTCTACCGTGAAAACGATAAAATATTATTTAAGAGGTAATAACAATGGGTTTATTAAAGGCACTGTTCGGAAATTACAGTGAAAAGGAAATTAAGCGCATAAAGCCTATGCAGGAAAAGGTTTTGGCGCTGGACGAAGAATACCAAAAGCTCACCGATGATGAGCTGCGGCACAAAACGGATGAATTTAAGGAGCGCTTATCGGCGGGTGAAACGCTCGATGATATTCTGCCCGAGGCTTTTGCCGCCTGCCGCGAAGCCGCAAGCCGCGTGCTCGGTATGAAGCACTTCCCGGTGCAGGTAATAGGCGGTATTATACTGCATCAGGGCAGAATTGCCGAAATGAAAACAGGTGAAGGTAAAACGCTGGTTGCAACCCTGCCTGCTTACCTAAACGCGCTCTCAGGCAAGGGCGTGCATATTGTAACGGTAAACGATTACCTTGCAAAGCGCGACTCCGAGTGGATGGGCAAGCTTTACCGCTTTATGGGGCTTACCGTGGGGCTTATTATTCACGGAATGGATCAGGATGAGAAAAAAGCCGCATATAATGCCGATATTACCTACTGCACCAATAACGAGCTCGGGTTTGACTACCTGCGCGATAATATGGTAATTTACAAGGAACAGAAGGTTCAGCGCGGGCACAACTTCGCAATTGTGGACGAGGTTGACTCAATACTTATAGACGAGGCGAGAACCCCGCTTATAATATCGGGTCAGAGCAATAAATCGACCGACTTGTATACCCAGGCAAACCGCTTTGCCTTGACCCTTAAAATGGTAAAGGTTAAGGAAATGGACGATAAGGCGAGCGACGAAGAAACTAACTACGACGGCGACTATGTTGTGGACGAAAAGGCGCACACCGCTACCCTTACCCCCTCGGGCATTAAAAAAGCCGAGCAGTATTTCGGCATTGAAAACCTTAACGATACCGAAAATATAGCGATAGCCCACCATATAAATCAGGCAATACGCGCACACGGCGTTATGAAACGTGACGTTGACTACGTTGTGAAGGACGGCGAGGTTATAATCGTTGATGAATTTACTGGCCGCCTTATGTACGGCAGACGTTACAATGAGGGTCTGCACCAGGCTATTGAGGCTAAAGAGGGCGTTAAGGTTGCGCGCGAGTCAAAAACCCTTGCAACCATTACCTTCCAGAATTTCTTCCGCCTTTACAACAAGCTTTCGGGTATGACGGGTACCGCAATGACCGAGGAAGCCGAGTTCCAGGAAATATACAAGCTGGACGTTATTGAAATACCCACAAACAAGCCGATTGCGCGTGTAGATGAAAATGACGTGGTTTACAAAACCGAAAAGGCTAAATTCAACGCGGTAATTGATAATATAATCGCTTGCCACGAAAAAGAGCAGCCTGTGCTGGTTGGTACGGTCACAATTGAAAAATCCGAGCTTTTGTCGGGTATGCTTAAACGCCGTGGCATAAAGCACAATGTGCTCAACGCCAAGCACCACGAAAAAGAGGCTGAAATTATAGCACAGGCGGGTATGCCGGGCGCGGTTACAATAGCTACCAATATGGCGGGGCGCGGTACCGATATTATGCTCGGCGGTAACGCAGAGTATCTTGCGAAAGCGGCGCTGCGTCATGATGGCTTAAGCGAAGAAATGATTGCTGAGGCAACAGGCTTTGCCGAAACCGACGACGCGGATATAATTTCCGCTCGCGAGCAATACAAGGATTATTACGATAAATTCAAGGCGGAAATCGCCCCCGAGGCTGACAGAGTAAGGCAGGCGGGTGGACTTTGCATTATAGGCACCGAGCGCCACGATTCAAGACGAATTGATAACCAGCTGCGCGGGCGTGCCGGCCGTCAGGGCGACCCCGGTACCACAAGATTTTACGTTTCGCTTGAAGACGACCTTATGCGCCTGTTCGGCGGCGAACGCATTTCCAATTTGATGGAGACCTTAAAGGTTGACGACGACACCCCGCTTGAAAGCTCCATGCTCTCCCGCACGATTGAAAGCGCGCAGAAGAAGAAAGAGGGCATGAACTTCGCAACCCGTAAGAACGTTTTGCAGTACGACGACGTAATGAACAAGCAGCGTGAGCTTATTTACAGCCAGCGCAACAAGGTGCTTGACGGCGAAAACCTTAAAGATACCGTACTGAAAATGATAGACGAAACAATTGAGGAGTACTCAAAAATTTACCTTGCCGACGAAGCAGTTCACGATAACTGGGATTTAAACGGTATGCGCGAATATTTCTTAGGCTGGGTAACTACGCCTGAGGATTTGCACTTTACCCCCGAGGAGCTTGGCAACACCACAAGGGAAGAGGTTGCCGAAAACTTAAAGGAAAAGGCGCACGCGCGCTATGAGCAGCGCGAGGAAGAATTTGGCAGCGATATTATGCGTGAAATCGAGCGCGTAATGCTGCTCAGATGCGTTGATACAAACTGGATGGATCACATTGACGCTATGGATCAGCTGCGCCAGGGCATAGGTCTTCGCGCCTACGGTCAGCATGACCCCGTTGTGGAATACCGCAACGACAGCTACGATATGTTTGAGGCTATGACCAACGCAATACGCGAGCAGACCGCTAAACTTGTGCTTACCGTTCGCGTTCGCCGCAATGAGGAAGTAAAGCGTGAAAAGGTTGCAGAGGAAACAAACGCGGGCGATAAGCCCCTTACCGTAAAGGGTAAGGGCGTTGTGAGCAAAAACGCGCTTTGCCCCTGCGGCAGCGGTAAAAAATACAAGCGCTGCTGCGGCAAGGATCTTGACGATTAAATTTAAAACGGAGCGATGAAAAATGCTTGAAAATGTTGAGCCTTTGCGCGTATTTCATTATTTTGAAAATATATGCGCCATTCCGCATGGCTCGGGGAATACCGACGGAATAAGCGAGTTTTGCGTGAATTTTGCAAGGGAGCACGGTCTTGAATACAAAAAGGACGCGCTCAATAACGTTATAATCAAAAAGGCGGCGACCGCGGGGTACGAAAACCACCCGACCGTAATTTTGCAGGGGCACCTTGATATGGTGTGCGAAAAAACCGCCGACTGCGATATTGATTTTAAAAAGGACGGCTTGCGCCTTGTGCTCACAGGCGATATGCTCTCGGCTGACGGCACTACCTTGGGTGCTGACGACGGCATAGCCGTTGCTATGATACTGGCGGT
>URGH01000051.1 GCA_900547305.1 uncultured Oscillospiraceae bacterium
CTATTTCAAAGGTGTTATAAGCGGAAAAATTGTGGTACATAAGGCAGCCGTTTAAGTATACGGTGGATTTCCCCGCAATACCGTCAAATCTTAAAAGCACGCGCTTGTTTTCACTGTCTTCGGGCATATAAAAATGCTTTCTGTACCACGCGTTATCGTAGTGCAAATATCCTAAAGCGCAGTTTTCGTTTTCGTCGTTATCCTGATATACAACGTAATCGTGCGGCAGGTCCACCCATTGCCATTTTTCAGGATTTATCATACCGCCGAAATATTGATCGGGTCTGTCCGGGTAATTGTACGCTGCAGGACCCGAAAGCTTACGCTCGGTTTTGCTTTGGCAGTATATAAAGCCCTTATCCTTTGATATAGGCTCGGCTATATCACCCTTATGAAATATCCAACCGCCGTTTAATATTATTTCCTTTCGCATAACAAGCTCCTTTTCGGATAATTTTCAATTACAGTGAAATTGCAATCTCTGCAAACACGCCTAAAATCAGCACCAGCCACATACGCTTGATAATTTTTTCTTTAAACAGAATGTCCGCGCATACAGACGAAAGCGTAGTCCCGGAATAAAAAAGCTTTTTATTATATATACTTTTTTGAGTTCTCCACTTTTTAAAGGATTGCAATAATATATCCAAAACAATATATTGAGCTTACAAATCAGGAAATTTAACTTAAAGACTTTTAATTGTTATCGTTTTATTATCATTTCTGAAATCAGCTTTTGAATATTACGGTTTCAACGGAATACGGCAATGCTGTCCGCTCAAGCAGCATACCTCCTATACGGAGAATATATTTAATTTCCGTATTCCCCGAATTGTATATAACAACCGCAATGCTTCCGTCGGTATTCATAAACGCAGTTGTTTCGAGAACTGCGGTATAAGAGCTGAGACCTATTCTGACTGCTCCGGGACGTATGAATTTATTGAACTGTCCTATTACATAATAATTAGGAGTGAAAACCAGCTCATTATTTTCTGTATCGCAAAATATGCCGGCATCACAATAAGATCTGCCCTCACGCCAGTGATATGGACCGTTTTTCTCATTAAGAGTTATATTCCAATCGATAAATGCCGTAAGTCCTGCGTTTAAATCGCCGATAATATCGTGTGCGTATTTTCGTGACTGTTGCCGTGCGTCAGACTTATACATTCCCTTTTCCCCGGAAAATGTACAACCCTCACTCATAATAACGGATTTATCGGGAAATACCTTTTTACAAAGCGCTATTCCCCCGAAGTGGTCGCCGGAATACCAGTGGCAGGCAATACCGGAAATATAGTCTCTGAGCTTGGGGTCGCTGTAATACTTTAGGCATCGCTCAAATATGCGTTCCTTGCAATGGTCGTATACAAAAATTTTTGTATCGGTGCCGTCAAGCTTCGGTCCGAGTGCATTTTTAACGAAATCCGCCTCCTGCTCGGCAGTAAAAACGCATGATTCCCAAAGCTGATGATGCCTTGTTTCATTCTGCACCGTAATTGCCCATATATTGACGCCGCGTTTTTTCATTTCATCTATATACCTGCGTATATAGTCCGCCCAAAGCTTATAGCACTCCGACTTTAAATATCCTCCCTGCCATTGGCCGTTGTCCTTCATGTACGGTGGAGGACTCCACGGACTTGCAATGATTTTTAAGCCGCTCGAGAGCTTTCCGGCCGCTTTAATAAAAGGAATGACTGCAATTTCTTCTCTTGAAATATCAAAGCTTTCCAAGGTCATATCGTTATTCTCAACATAAGCGTAAGGAGAAATTGAAAAATCGCAGCTATGTATCAATATTCTTCCGAAGGTATAGCCTATTCCGTCATTGGCAGAAAAATAGGCGCACCAATTTTTCTTTTTTACTGTCGCCGAGCTTCATCCAACTTGCAGCTGTGGCCTCTGTCAGCGCTGCTCCGAAGCCTTCGAATTTTTCAAGCTTAACCTCAGGATGGATATTTATTAAGCATTGCTCGGTGTCGTTACGTTTTTGTTGCAATGTATCGGAATAAAACCGTTCTTTTATAAATTTCTGTGATTCAAGTTTTGCAAGCCTTTCTTGCGTTTATGCGCAAGTTCTGAAAATTTCCGCTTTCATAGAATCCCCCATATATTTTATTTTTTAATCTTCCTTATGCCGAAACATAAACGCTGTCAAGACTCAGGCTTGTAACAGGCTTTATATCTACGTAAATGTCATCGGTATATTCGGCGATTGCGAGAATCACCTTTCTGTTAAAAAGATATTTTGCGGGAATAACCCATTCGGTACCGTTATAAAAATTGTCATCGGACATTTTTCCGTCGTAATACAGCTGTGCCGAATCTCCGCTGTAGCCGATATGCACGTACCCGTTACAATTCGTAACAGTAAGCTCGTAATACTTGATTTTTCTTTCAACCGAGCAATGCACCGGTTTTTTTCCGTTATCAAAAGAAAAGTTTTCAAAAAGCTCATACTGATAGCTTTTATCAATATCCGGATCTATGATCTCATGCGCGGTTACTTCGGCAAGAATAACGTCATTTCCGGTATGCTCGGTAACATAACCGTCACCGCCGAAACGGAAATATTCTCCTGCTCCGAAGCCCGCCGTCTTAATCTCACCGTTATCGCGGATAAGATCACAGCCGTTTCCGATATATGCCGTATCCGCAAATTTATAAAAATGCTCCGCTTCATCATCTGTAAGCGTAATGAAGCGTATTCCTTCTTTTATGAATCCGTTATCCTTGCCCACAGTTGCCGTAAAGGGTCTTTCACCCTTAAACTTATAAACCGGCTCAATACCCCTGATTTTTTTGAAAAAATGGGTTTTTTCTGTTTTGCATATCGGTTGCGCCGTTATATACTCGGCATAAAGTGTATTATACCGAATACCGAACGGGAAGAAAAAAGCGTCGTCCTCTGTAATATCAATCGGATTATCAGGTATAGCAGGCATTTCTTCGCTCACTTTAAATTGCACTCCGTAAACCGGCTTTAAATCTAACAAATGACAGTGATGATTAACAAATATATATCCGGATTCGTCTTTTATTCGCATAGCGTACCTGAGACTGCATTGATCGGAATCCTTCGGAGGATTTTCCTGCAAAAAGGGCTGCATCTGCGCAAGCTCAGAACCGAAATCGTTGACAAACAGGTTAAGCAGCTTAATTGTTCGGTAGCTGTTCTTGTAATCCCCGTGTTCGCTTATAGGCGCCTGAAAATAATTATTGAAAATCGGATAAACCAACGCATCGTAATCGGTCCAATTACTTCTGCACAAAGGCGTACCTCCGATCATCTTATTTATGCCTCCGCAAAACATATAATACCCAAGCAAATTACAGCCCGATCCGAGCTTTGTTAAAACCATGGAATAATCATCAAGCGAGGAAATGTAAGGACGGCGGTGCTTATTTACGCAAATGCCGGTTCCCAATTCACAAAACGCAAACGGATAATTATCCAAATCAATATGCACCTCGAAATTTCCCGGCTTTATTAAATCGTTTCCTATCTCCGCAGAATTTCTGATATGCGAAAAATTATAATGAGCGGAAATCGGAATTTTATCAATACTCAACGTCCACGGTTTTGCGGCATATCCTCCGAACATCGGAAGAACCTCACGCTGAGGCAACAGCGCGCCGCCGACCAAATTCCAACCGGTTGCGGTATATATGGGCGCCGTCAGCCCTATTTCCTCGGCAATTTCCCTTAATTTTAAGATATGCTCAGGCTTAGCGGTCAATTCATTTTCAAATTGAATCATAATGATATTGCCGTTATTTTCAAACAGATAATCTTTTACGTTATCATATATTGCCTTATACCAACGGTACACATAATACAGATACTCCTCGTTATTATCTCTCAGCTTTATTCCGCTTGTATAAATCCAGTCCGGAAATCCGCCGTTCCGATACTCGGCATTAACCCAAGGCCCTATTCTTAAGCAAAAATACATATCGTTTTCCTTACAGATGCGGATAAACTCCGATATGTTATTATCTCCGGTAAAATCCATCTTTCCCTTCTCAAATTCATGGTTTACCCAAAACAGATAAGAGGATACGGTATTTATGCCCGCAGCCTTCATTTTTAAAATGCGGTCTTTCCATTCTTCTGCCGGCAAACGCGAAATATGAGCCTCACCCATAACAGGGCAGAAGGGCTTTCCGTTCTTTGTAAGATAAAGATTATTGAGATAGATATTTTCACCGGAAGGACTTGTCTGACCCATATTCAAATAATTTTCCTTTAAGCGGACGCTGTCCTTATTTTCAAAACAGTACATTTGTTGAAAAATTCCTTTCTGCTTTAACTGCATTACCCCGTAATACCGACTCTGTCAATGCTCTGAACGAATTTTCTCTGCAGAACCAAATAAAGTATAAGCATGGGAGTTATGAAGATAAAGCAGCATGCGCTTTTAGCCGCAATTGAGGCGCTGCTTCCCTGCCATATATTATAAGCGTTTAAGAGCGTATCGATATCATAAATTTTAACCGCAAGCGGAAAATTATCGGAAAGATACATAACCGCCAGATAATAATCGTTCCAATGCCAGATAAGAGCGAAAAGCGTTACGGTTGTATAAACAACCGAGGAGGAAGGGACGGCGATTGAAAAGAATGTTCTGAAAAGACCGGCGCCGTCTATCCATGCCGCCTCCTCAAGCTCCTTAGGCAAACCTTTGAAAAACTGAACATAGATATAAATAAGCACTCCCGAACGCAGTCCCACTCCGAAAACCGACGGCAGATAAAACGTCCACGCCGTGCCGAGTATATTCGGTCGGATATCTATTCCCGTAAGCTTATTTAACAGACCGAATATTCCTAAAATATCAAGCTGCGAATAGTTTGTCATCATAGGAATAATTATCATTTGCGCCGGAACCAAAATAGTAAGTATAAGCACAAAATTCAGAAATCTTTTACCCTTAAAATCAAATCTTGCGAGTCCGTATGCTATAAAAGAGCAAATAAGTATTTCAATAACGGCGCTCACAAGCTCATATTTAAGGGTTGAGAGCAGACTGTTCACATAATCAAGCGCCTTTACGGCTATCGAATAATACTCAAAGGTGATCTTTTTAGGAATATAAATTATGCTCGGATCGGAAAAAGCGGCGGGTGTTTTAACCGACGAGGATATCATATATATAACCGGATAGATAACGATATACCCTATCGCAATGAGCAGTGCAAATCTGAAAACTGAATATCCGACCGACGCGGCGGCTCTTGCGGCCTTTTTATTTTTGATCATATGCTCCTCGCCCCCCTATTCCCAACGCTTCATACAAAATCTGCCGTAAGTGCCTATAACAATCGCCATAATAGCTCCTATAACGACAAAGTAGCTCCAGAGCATAGCCGAACCCTCGCCGTAATTCTGCATTCTCATGAACGTATAAGCCTGCCGCATAACCGAGTTGCTCTGATCGGTCATAAGCTCCACCATAGTGAATACCGCAACAAGCACCGTGACGCGGGAAAGCATCGGGAAGGTTATGAACCAAAATTCCTCCCACTTTGTCGCTCCTTCCACCTTTGAAACCTCGTATAAAAGCGGCGGTATGGTCTGCATACCCGAAATAAACAGCACAGTTTGCACTCCGCAGTTCCATATCATATTCATTATTCCGTTTATAACCGTTACAAAATAATCGCCCAGCTTTTGCGGAAGCCCCAGACCTTCAACTATTCCGTTAACGTCAAACATAGCCATAGCTACGCTTTCATCGGTTTTTATGTTTGAAACGCCCTCGGAAACAGAGCTTAGAATAACATTGAGTACCGCCCCGCTTGCAATTATTACAGGAAGAAAATAAAGCGCACGGAAAAATATTCTTCCCCGAAACTTCTGATTAAGCATAAGCGCCAAAATAAGGCTTATGATGATTATTACCGGAAACGAATAGAGAAATTTCACAACCGCCGAAGCTATATAGTCGAGGTAATCCGCGTTTTGTGCAAATATATATTTAAAGTTTTTAAAACCCACAAGGCTTGTTTTAAGTCCGTTTGTTGTAAGCGAAACCTTGGAAAACGCATAAAACACCGACTGTATTATAGGCAATCCGAAAAACAGCACCAGCCCTATAATCCAAGGGAAAACGCATATGCGGCCGTAATGAGCCTTTAAGGCGGTTATGCCGCGATTTTTCTTTCTTTTCATCTTTTCCCCTCCGTAAATATGTATGACCGTGCTTCAACCGTGCCTGCGGCTGTAACTGCGGCGGTAACGCCGTAATTTATATATACCTCAACGCCGTTATCAAAAACCGTTTTTCTTAAAGTATCGCTTAAAATCGAATGCTCTGAAATTACAGCGCCCTCAACTGCCTCAAAATACTTTAAATACCCGCCTACAGCTTTACAGGCGTCATCTGAGCCCGTGCCGTAAAGAACCGAGTGATAAATATTTTCCTCGGCCGAAAACAAATCCGAGCTGTAGCTGCCTATAAACGTAAAACCTAAGCCCATTCCGGTTTCGGCGGCAAAAAGCAGGCGGTCTGCAGACTCCGCCGCAAGATTTACCGCGGGTCCCGTCATAGGTATATAGCCCTTGAAAACCATTTGGTAAAACGGAATATCGGCATAAAACAGATCGTTTTTATCCGAGCAGTCCGGAGCGCCGGTTATAATATCGGCAGATACCGCCGCATATAAATTCGCACCGTCCGCCAATATTTTATTTCCCTTTTCCTTTCCGTAGCCGATAATTCCGGAATAATCCGTTGCAAAGCCTCCGCGGGCATAATATTTCTGATTTGAATAATCCGAATAAACTCCCGACGCCGCTTCTGCCAGGGACAGCCCCGCTATGCCGGTCTCGATTGCGTTATCCGCCGCCTTTTTACCCAATTCGCAAAGCTTTTCTCTGGCAACAAAATATTCGGCGACCTTTTCCTCCTTATCGCTGCCGAGCACGCGTTTGCGGACAAGAGCCTTCTGCCCTACCGTATTGCGGGCATAGTCGAAGGTTTTGCTTATTCCCGCGCCGGATTTTGAAAAATTGACTATATTGTAATTCATATAAAGCCCAGCTGAGATACCGGAGCTGTAATCTGTAAAAGCTTTAATATCCTTTTTGCTGCCGAGTACCGCTGCGGTTTTAAGACCGCCCGCCGCTTTTCCGTTATTTAAGCCGGAAAGCCCGAAGCCCGAAAGCTTAACTGCCGGGGCAACGCCGGTTCTGTCCGTGAAATCCTTTAAGATGCTTAAAGCCTGTTTAAAGGTTGTCATAGGATAAAGCGATCTGTACGGTATTCCCAAAAACTGCGAGTCAACCTGCGTTGCGCCCAAAAGCTCCAGAGAAGCCGCCGTTTCCTTTGAGACTTTTTCTATACCGTATTCCTTTATAAGATAATTCCTATATGCCTCCGCCATTCCGCTGTAGCTTGCTTTTTCGCCGGTAAGCGGTAAAAAGCTTACCGAAATCGCGGATACCTGAGCATTTTCGGAATAAGAACCGTCCGATGCGACGCCGCGTATTTCAAAGCCCGCATAGCAGGCGGAAAATCCGAATTTCCTGTTGCCGACATTGCAGTTAATGCTTGCCGATTCCGCGCCTTTCTCTATTATTGCAAGAACGCCGCGGTTTCCGTCCGCCGCACCGTAAACGGGGAGCCTTACCGGCTGAGAATTTGTTATTCCGCTGTTATTTGTATTTTTCAGCTGTCCGTCCTCGCCGTACACGGGATAAGAGCAGGTATAGCCCACGTCCGCTTCCCATTCGTACGGTTTTATTAAAGCGCCGCTGCCCGAAGGCACAAACAGATACCCGTCTGACGAGCCGTTGCTTACCGAACAGAAAAACGGAGAGAGAGCAATACTGTAAACCTTGTTGTCGCCTTCGGTTATTTCAGTCGGATCAACAGACACGTTAATGCCGTTTTCAAGAAGCTTATATTCAACCGGAAGCGAAATCTGCTTATTATCGAAATAATACGTTATTTTAATGCCGCCGCTTATTTTTTCAAGCCCGTATGCGCCTTTTTTGAGGCTTCCGGTATAGCCGTAAAGAACCTCCGGCTGCATATTTTCCGGATTTATATATTGCACCGTAAGCGGATTTTCAAGCTGAGGATTGTTGTTTACCTCATATCCGTCTTCATCAAAGGCAGGAGTTAAAAGCTCCTCGGGCAGGGTCGACCAGGTTGTGCCGTCAGCCTTGCTTTTAAGCAATATTCGGTAATGCTCCTTATCCCATTGAAGCGACCATTCGCTGTTTTCCGCCGCAGTAAAGCTCTGTTCGCTTTTATTTTTGTGTTTGCTGTCAAAAGCCGAGAGAGGGGTTCCCTTGTCCGTACCGCAGCCTGCCGCCAGAATAATCAAAAGCACGGACAGAATAACAGCTGATATTTTTCTTTTCACCTTTAATTCACCTTATCTGAAAAATATTTCGCGCCAGAGCGTAGCCGCAAATGCCGCCGCCTGCTGGAAGAATATAACTATAAGCACAAAAAGGAATACGATAATTACAATACCTATAAGCGTAAGCAAAGTAATTAACAAAAATCTTCCGATGCCCACGTCGTGTATGATTACGGATCCTATTACTACCATAAGCACCGAGTAAAGCTGCATTGCCGTCACGAATATTATGAGAAATTCTCCCTCGTCGGCGTTGAGCATATACGAAAACAGGATGTAAACCGCATTGCCGAATACCATCGGTATTATACTGTAGCATATAACCGTGAATATTTCCTTCAGCTTGCCTATCCCGCCAAGCAATGTTGCAACCGCCCAGTTAGCCAAGGTCCAAAGCAGAACAAAGCCGACGGTCTGAACCAGAACCAGCGCCGAATTAAAGGAATTATCCGAGGAACGGAATAAAAATCCGCTTGCCGTTGCCTTTAATACAGAGGTTATGTAGTAAAGCGCTATAATCGCAACCCCTACATAAACCGAGCCTGCATTTTTGGCTTTCACTTCACTGAAAGCGTTTGCCGGATGGAACGGTGCCGAAAGTGCCAATCTTATTTTAGGCGACTTTACAATGACGATTTTTTTCTTTTTTATAATTATACAAACTGCAACAATCGCTGCAACAGTCAACAAAATTACAGGCATAAGAATATTAAAATTGTTCTTTAAAAAAGCTTTTCGGTTATAATTAAAGGCCTTGCTGTAAAGCTCCCTGTCAAGACCGGCCTTTGCATAATCTGCGGCAGCGCGGTAATCCTTGTCGGCAAGCGCCGCCTTTGAAAGACCTATATAGGCAAGCTGGCAGTTGCTGTCCTCTTTTAAAATGCTTTCCCATACCGTCTTTGATAAAGTATAGTCGCCGTCAAGCGTCAGCCTCCTTGCCTCCTTCAGCTCCCTTCCGTAATCGGTTTCGCCGAAAACCGTAAGAGTAAGCTTCAAGCCGTCCGCAACGATTATTTTTTTGCCGTTATCCAATATATCAAGCGCCGCTATCTGTCTGAAGGTTCCGTTTTGCGTGCCGTCGCCGCCGCCTCCGAAAGCGGTCATCATATAGCATTCGCCGTCATACATAAATATTTTGCCGCTTGCTTCGTCATAGCAGTAAATATAACCGTCGCCGTCAACCGCCAAGCCCGAAATATTCTGCGTCCGCGTTTCGCCCTTAAATGAAGCTGTCTCCTTATCTCCGAATACGACGTCGGACGAATCAAGTATATTTTTTCCTCCGGGACTTAACCGCTTTATCTGAGATTTTTGGCTGCTGCCCGGTATTTTTCCGGTAGCGGTATAAATAAAATCGCTGTTATCGGCGTAAAGGTCGGTAAACTGATAAGGAAGTCGGCTTGCCTTTCCGGCGCGCTTGGCGTTGTTTGAGGTAAGCTTATCCCAAACGGCGGAAATCGCCGTAAAAACAGAAGCCTCAACCGAGTTCGCGCCGTAAAAGCCGTAAAATTCACCCTTCGGAGAATAGAGAATCGCTCCGTAATAAGAGCCGTCACTTAAAACGTAAACATATCCTCGCGAATCCGCCGTAACCTTTATTGGGCGGTAGTTAAAGCCGTCCGGAATAAGCTTGGATTCGGGAAGAGTTATTATATTAAGGCATTCGCCGTCCCTGTCGCATACCAGCACTCTTGCGTGCTCCGTATCCGCGATATAAATTTTACCCGATTTATCGACGTATATGCCCTTGGCATTCTCGAATTTAAGCTTTTCTTCTCCGTTTAAAACCGAGCTTATAAGGCCCCTTACGCCGTAATCCGAATTTAAAATTATAATACGTGAGGACTTGCCGTCCAGTATATAAATATTACCCGCTTCATCCGTACAAACATCGGCAATTTCCGCAAAGTCCTCAACACCGATTCTTTCGGCTGTAAGCACGGTTTTGGTTTTATATGCTGCCTTGGCGGAAACCGCGGTAAATCCGTCGCTTTCCCAATAGGTATAGCTTGTATACGGTATTTCGCCGTCATACGCAAAAACCGGCAAAGCCTGAAAAGCAGTTAATAAAGCAATTAGCATAACGGCTGAAAATGATACAATATGTTTTTTTAATTTCATAGACCGCATTTCCCCCCGTTATTTAATTCCGGCACTGTTCATTGATTCAAGTACATTGCTTTGCGATACCATATACACAACCATAGGCGGTATCATCATTATTACCGTAACCGCCATGGCGCTTCCCGAACGCGCTATTCCGCCCGCGTTGATCTGCGTCATTATTGCGGGCAGTGTTTTAAGCGATTCGTTAAATATTGTTCCGTTGGGCAGCGCGGACCAAACATCTCTGAAGCCGAAAAGCGTCAGCGTCATAATACATGGCTTAACCATGGGAACAATGATCTGCGCAAATATTCTGTAAGGACCGGCACCGTCAATTTTTGCCGCCTCCATTATTGCGTTCGGAACGCTCCCCTCCATATACTGCTTCATAAGAAACACGCCCATTGTCGTTGCAATATGCGGCAGAATATACGCCCAATAGGTATCTATTACTCCTATATACGAAAATATAAGATACTGCGGTATTGCAAGCGTATATGTATTGAAAAGCAAAGCATACTGAACAACCGTAAAAATCCGTTTCTTGGATTTAAGCGGCGATTTAGTAAGCACAAACGCCGCAAGCGTTGAAACGGTTACATAAAGAAAGGTTGTTATCGCGGCAACGAAAAAGCTGTTGAATATATATCTCGAAAGCGGAACACGCAAATTCGAAAGAAGTCCCGGTAAGGCAAGATAGTTTTGAAGCGTCGGTCTGTTAACAAAAAAGCGCGGCGGGAAAATCATCAGCTCGTCAAGCGGCTTAAACGAGGTTGCGATACAGTAAATAAGCGGAAGCACGGAAAACACGCCCAATATAAGCAGAACGACAACATAAACTGCGTTTCCTGCCTTTGAGCGGGTATATCTTTTGCTTTGCGAGGTGCGGCCGGCTCTGTTTTCGTGTATACGCTTTAACAGGCTCGGCCTGTAAACGGCGGCATTGCTTTGTTTCATATTCCGTTTTCCTCACTTTCCAACCTTATTTATAAGCTTGCCTATAACTATTCTGACGATTATCATAACTGCGAACAGCAAAACCGATATAGTAGAGGCATAGCCCATTTCGTAGCGGACGGTACCGGCGTCGGCAAGGTAGGAAACAACCGTATCCACCCTGTTCCCGACAGAGGGGTATCCCGCAAGCGCTATCGGCAGCTGGCTTATAGAAAAAGCGGAGGATATCTGCATAACCGCGCTGAAAAGAAGCATATGCTGCATAGACGGCAGCGTTATATACCACAGCTCCTGCCAACGGTTGCGTATACCGTCAATCGCGCCCGCCTCATACATTTCGCCGTTAACGTTCTGAAGTCCCGATATATTGGCAAGAAAAGATACTCCCATACTCATCCACAGCTGAACCGCGATTACGATAGGCATAACATAGCTTGCGTTTTTAAGCCACTGCACCGGCTCGGTTATAAAGCCCAGCGACAGGAGCATACTGTTAACATATCCGTAGCTGTCGTTTGAAAATGCAACCTGCCAGATATAATAGGCGTTGCCTATCAGCGCGGGGCAGTAAAACATAAACGAAAGCACCGTTCTTACCGTCGGCTTAAATTCGTTTAAAAACCATGCAAGCACAAAGGAGAGCAAAAAGCCCGCTGGGCCGGTAATAACAGCAAGAATAAGGGTGTTCTTTAAGGTTTTTATAAACACGCTGTCATCAAAAAGCATACGGAAATAATTCGAAAAGCCCGTCGGAACCGGCATAGAGACCATATCGAACTCAAAAAAACTCAGCGCAACCGAGGCAATCATAGGCAGGGCTATAAGGGCGGCAAAAAACACCATAAACGGCGCCAGCATAACATAATACGGCATTTTGTCTCTGAACGAGGTTTCTATTCCGACCTTTTCCTTTTTATTATCAAGCTTTGTCTTACTCATTGCTCTGCAACCTTTTACTGTACTGATTTATTTTTCTTTCAATTTCGTTATCCGCAATTTCCGCCCATTCGCTCAGCGAATCCTTAGGCGTTTCCTCGCCGTTGATTACCGCCCAAAACGCCTGATCGACCGCCCTTGACACGTAGTAGCTTCCTGCGACCTCGGGTATCTCGCTTATATTTTCGCGCTGCTTCAGCAAAACATCAAGATCCTCTCTTTTCCACGACATATTTTCAAATGCCGCAAGCGTTGCCGTAGTTGTTCTTGAAACCGCGCCGAGTATAGACTCTACATTATTGTTATATCTAAGCTGCGTATCGGCGGAGGTCCACCATTTGAGGAACTCCCATGCGGCTTCCTTGTTCTTTGAAGATGAAATTATGCCGCAGCCCGTTCCCGCGCCCGAAACGGTATGGTTGACCGTTCCGTTTTGCTCGGTTCCGGGAACTAACGCTATACCCCATCTCCCGTCTATTTCCGGCGCTGCCTCGGTAAGCGTTGTATAAAGCGTATAAACCTCAATACCCAGCGGCATTGTTCCCAGTCTGAAGCGGTTGTAAAAGCTGGCTGTGGTTGGAAGCTTATACTTTGTATACATATCCGTCCAGAATGTGAACGCGCCCAGAGCCGTGGGTGTTTCAAGAGCGGTTGCATTTTTCTCTTCGTTATAAAATTCTCCGCCGTGCTGCTGTAAAATCGAGGCGAACAGATTAAGCCCGCCGACGCCCGTATTAACCGTTGCGGTAGAGGTTATCTGTGTGTATGGTATCCACGACTGCATATTGTTCCTCTGCAGAACCGCAGTCGCCGCCAAAAATTCATCCCATGTTTCGGGAACGGGTATTTCCAGCTTTTCAAGAATATCCCTGCGGTAAAACATTATATAAAATGACTGCGTATCGGGAAGCGCATATGTTCCGCCGCCGTATCTGTACGGCACGTCGGCAGAGTCTCCGAAACGCTTTAAAACCTCGTCATAATCGTCGAATTGAGTCAGATCGTAAAGCGCCCCGCGCATCGCCAGATTAACCGGCTCGGTTCTCGCAAGGTGTAAGGATAAATCCGGAGCGTTGCCAGAAAGTATGCCTTTAACAAGCGTTGCGTCGGTAAGCTCAAGGTTGACCTTTATTCCGGTTTCGGACGTGAAGGATTCCTCAATAAGAGAATTAAGCACCATTGCCTGATCCCTGCCCCAGTTTACCCATATTTTAAGGTCAGTTTTGCCCGATTTCTTATTTTCGCCGTATTCGGAAGTAAAGGATACCGCAAACCTATCAACACCAAATTTAAGCTTTCTGAAAAATCCGGGCATTTTCGGCTTTTCTCCGTTATCCGACGGATAAAGATAAATTCTGTCAATACTAAGCGGCATGGATTTCATATCGTAAAGCCATGCGCTGAGAGTAGTATAATTATTATAATAATCGGTTACGTAATTCTGAGCCGTATACGGATTATCTGTCATCGATTTAAGAACCCTCGCCATATTGTTTACCGCCGATATAAACGAGGTTTCCTCTCCGCCGGACAGCATTTTCGCATTATCCGAAAGTGAAGTCAGGCGGCTGCGGTTATTTTCAAGACTGTCGTTAAAACCGTCTATCTGCTTAAACAGATCGTAATCGCGGTTTTTATCCGGACTTTCTCCGGTTATCATTGCGATTTCAAGATATATATCGCTAAGCTCGGAGGTGATTTCGCGCAGCTCGTTATAAAGCTGCGCCGTCTCGCCGAGGGTTGCCGTAAGGCTTAAGGTATGCTCTCCCTTTTCAAGATAGAAAAGGTACGGTTTTTTATTATCATCGGCAAATTCGTAATACTTCCAGCCCGTTCCGTAATAAAATTTAAGATTAAGCGCCTCGTAAAACGGCACCTCGCCGTCAATTTTAAGTTGTCTGTAAGAATATCCGTTAACCGTTTGATCCTGCTTAAAGGTAACACCCAAGCTGTAAAGTCCGGCATTTTCAACCTTTATTTTCCAGATGACCTCCTCTCCGGGAGACTTCCAGTTACTGCCCCCTATATAATTTATAACCTGCTTTTTAGAGTCCGAGGGGTAGGGTACGGGAGAGGTGCTATCCGCTTTCGGAACTATCGCACGGGTTGATTTAAGCGCCGCGCTTTCCCCTTCGATTATTACGGCCTGACCCTTTGCGGAGGTATACCCTTTTTCCTTATAGGCTTTTTCCGTTTCGGAATAGCTTATAAGCGCGTCCGGAGCCGCAATAATCAGCTTTCCGATAACAAACTCCTCGTCTGCGCTTATTATGGAAATATTATGATTTCCTTCCGTTAAATAAAAGTCGTAAGGCAGGGTTTCGGCTCCTGTTACATCTCCGAACGCCTTTGTTACAAATTCGCTCGCGTCCTCCTGCTCCGGAGAATACTGATTTCCGTAGCTGTCGTATCTTTTGCCGTCAGAATCCTTATACATTCTCGGCAGCGTCAGGCTTTCAGCCTCATAAAACGGCAGCTCGCCGTCAAGTAAAAGCTTCACCGTAAGGTCGTTTCCGCTGCCCTCGGGCAGTAAGTAAGAAAGCTTTATATTATACCGAGCGTCCTGCGGTACATAAAAGCCGTAAGTCGCGGCGTCTCCCGCCTTTACCGTCGCCGTATTTTTATATTCATTTCCCGCCTTATCCGTATATACCGCTTCTCCGCCCGAAAGCTCCGTATCCTCCGCCGCCTTTGCCTTTTCGGCGTATTTCTCCTTATATGACCGATAGGCGTTTTCATCCGCCGCATTATATACCGCCGTAATTTCCTTTGCTTCGCCGCTTTCTGGTACGGCCGAAATATACGGCGCCGAAATCACCGATATCGCCGCCAATACCGCAGAAATAATTTTCCTTATACCTGATTTTTGCTCTTTCATATCTTACCTCGCATAACAACTCTGACTTTTGCATTTCGGAATATAAAATTATACCGCAATTTAACATTACGAATTGCAAAATTTTCTTTAAAAATTCCAAGCTTTCTCCCCCGCCTTTGCGGCAGGGGAGAAAAATACGGCTTACATATTCAGAAGCATAATCCTAAGCTCGGATAAATCCTCGGCGTTTATATCTCCGTCGATATTTATATCGGCGGCGGGGTCGATTTCAATATCCGCATCCGATATATGACGTTTCATTCTCACAAGATCTCTGATATCAACCTCGCCGTTACCGTCGGCGTCTCCCGCCTCGTGTACGGAAAACGAAATTGCGCCGTCGTCACAGGAATAACCATTTGCAAAAGCCGAAAGTCCCGTTGAAAACAGAACGGAAAGACCTAAAAGTGCCGCTGAGATAAAAGTAATAGTTTTTTTCATTGCTCATTTCTGCCTTTCGTTTTATTTTATATACTCGACAGTGCCGTTGCTGTCCTGATAAAGCCGAACATAATCAATTTGATAATTCATCGGGAATGTAATGCCGTCAATCGTATCCGCAAATCGGTCTTTATTGCTTGAATTTTCCGATGTTGTAATGCCCGAACCGAAAATTATGCCCATAGGCGTATTTTTCAGCGCCTCATCTATTGAAGCCTGCGAGGGTGACGTCACCTCATAATTTGCGTCGTACTTATAGGCTGCTTCGGTAAGGTCATAACGAGCATACTCTTCGCCGCCTATATACATTATCATTTTGTCATCCGTCCAAAGGAAACCGATAGTATAAAAGCGATCCTCTTTAAGTGTATAGGCTTGTTTCTCGCGGTCGCCGTAATTCCACGGATGATCGACGGTTTTTGATGCCGTATATTTCTTACCGTAAGCATCGGTACTTTCGGTATATTCCGTTTTTTCCCAAACATGGAGATTCGGAGTAAGAATGTCTTTTACGCCGAAGGTTTCAAATACATCTATCTCACCGTTATTTATACGTCTGTCGTCCGTCCACGTATCGGTACGAAGCCATATTGAAGGATTTGAGGAGGTTTGCCACGGGAGCTTGACCCGTACCTCAAGATAGCCCTTATTATACCGCATGGTACGCAGAGAAGTTATATTTTGCGGAGAATAATAGGTTTTTGTTTCCGAATCGTATGTAGGTCCGAAGCTCAAAACGCCGTTTGCAACGGAGTAATTACCGTTGACATGTTTCAAATGCTGTGAATCTTTCGTCCCGGTAACGTTTTCCTGTCCCCATTTTGTAGAATCAAGAGATGAACCGCCGAATTCATCGCCCCAAACAAGATTGTAGCTTGTGCCGTTTAACTTCTTTACGTGACTTTTACCGTCAACCGCGAAAACATAGGTTTCGCCGTACAAGACGATATCAGATCCGTTATTATCAACCGTAATATACGGTCTTACCGCTATGCTTTCGCTTGAATCTGCGCTGAAGCCGCCTATACGCGCGCTGAACGTCCGAACGCCGTCCTTATACGCATAGGAATTGCCGAAATCGGATTTTTTTGAAACATTTTTAATATATTTCGCTTTGTCGGTTGAAAGATTTTCCAACGAAAGGTATTTTGAATCCGCGGCATAGGAAACAAGGAAGCCTCTTTCGGATACGGTGCATTCACTGCCCGCCAAAGCTACCGCCGCTGCGTCGCCGTCGTCGGCATAGCTTGAGGTTACCCTGAATGCGGCAATGCTTTTATCTGTACCGATGCGCTCCGCAGAGGTATCATAACAAAAGCTGTTATAGTTTAATTCGGAAACGGATACTGTGTCAACATATATCGTAGTATTTTCCTCGGAGCTTATACGGATAAGCGGAGCAACCCATGTAGCGTCAGCACCCTTTCTGATAGCCGGGTCAACCGTTGAATACAGAAGAATTACCCTCTGCCATTCCTCGGTCGCTGTAACCGTCACAAAGCTTTGCGGCGGTAATATACTATAAGGACCTTTGCCGTTACTTACCTCGATTTTAACAGCCTTGCCGTCTCCCTTGATATAAAGGCTTACAATATAAGACTTTCCTAAAACCGCCTCATAGCCGCTGCCTATATAGAATATTCTCTTTTCACTATCAGTCGTCGCTGTAATAGTATTTTTGAGCGAGTGTGTACCGGAATAAGCCTCTTCCGGCGTACGCTGCCAGCCGCCGATATTTTCAAGTCCCGTATCGTCCTTCCAGAAGTCTCCCCACTCTAATGTATCCGGCTTATTTGCGGTTCTCGGATGAATTTCATCAAAGCCGGTAAACGCCACCTGATCTTCATCGCCGACAACTGTTTCCACGCCCTTATAATAGGTAGCTCCGTTTACGGTGAAAACAGCATCTGAAACGCGCTGTGTGCAGGTTTCATCGGAAAACCAAGCCGACCGAGTAAGAGTGGCGGTATATGCGCTGTACTCCTTGCCGTTACTGTCGGTATAAGTATGTTCCGTATAGTTTTCGGTTGTCTTGCTGCCGGCGTCAAGCTGTAAAATGTCGGCTTCGCTTTCGCTGTATATTCCGTAGCTCAGACCCGCCGGAGCGCCGTATTTCTCGGTTTTACTGTCTCCGTCAACGAGATTGATTGCGTAAAGCTTATCAACCGAAATATCGTCAATGCTGAAATTATAAGAGGCGCTTTGCTGAGCGGTCCAGTTGCTTCCCGCCGCAAAACACAGATACGGAGTCATAAATTCGCCGCTTCCGCTGTACTCAGCTATTCTGTCCATAGTGAAATCATATGTGAAGGTTTGCCAATCATCGGTCGGAGCAAGCAGATAGCATCCGCCGTTCTTTTCGGCATAAACCGCATTTTGAACACCTTTATTGCCGTACCAAATCCCGCCTGCGGCATTAACGTCATTATACTTTTTCGAATAGCCCAAGGCTACCGGTACGCCGCTGCAGCTGCCGTCCGCAGACGAAAGCTTATATCTGAACGAAACGCGGTATTTTGCTCCGTTTTCCATTTTATAGGAGCCTTTTTCCGAATTATCCTTTGCCTTGCCGTTGGGATTAAGCACCAGCGCATAAGCGGACGTCCAACCGCTGTTGCCTTTTTTTGAAAAGCTCAGATATTTATCGCCGTTTTCCTCTGCAATCGTATAGCTTGCATTGGTACTGTTAT
>URGH01000052.1 GCA_900547305.1 uncultured Oscillospiraceae bacterium
TATTATGCAAAATTTTGTTTCGTAGGCGCGACAGGTTCGAGTCCTGTCACACTATACTGACGGTTTTACCGAAGGCTGTAATAACAAAATTAAAGTTCTTAAAAGAAACGCATACGGTTACAAAAATTTCAGAAGATTCAGAAACCGCATTTTACATATATTTTCTCATAAACAACTAAATAAAGAACAAGCAGCTGCCTATTAGCAAACTGCTTGCACTCAATTTCTCATTTTAACTCTTTACCCCAACTATTGACAAAGAGCCAATAAAAGGACTGCTTTCTTAGGGCGCTGAACCCGAGAGAAAGCAGTCTTTTTAATTTTATATCGGTATTTAACTTATGCCCCCGCGACAAACGTAGGTACGTCGGGCGTATTTTTAAGCTCCTCAAACGAGTTGTATTCCGCTATTGCAAAGCGGGTATGAACGCACACGGCGGCTATAAAATACGGCATTGTAAATATAAGCGGTATAAAGGTAAGCGAAAGCAATATCCAACCGGCAAAGCTGAAGAAAAGATATAAAAAATCAAGCATTGTTCTTTTATATATAACGCAGGACATATGAATTGCCTCGGACGCGTCCATTTTTTCATCCGCTACCGAAAGCACAGGCGCCGCGTAATACCGCAGCATTATAAAGAAAAGCAGTACAGACGCCACGGTTTTTAAGAATAAAGAGAGGTAATAAAGGTTTGAGGTCCAAAGCGGTATCGGAATATCGAGCAGGTCATAAATTTTAACCCCGCCGAATATATCAACTATTTTAGCGGGCAGGAAAAGGATTATCGCAAAGAAAGCAAGCCGCAGGCACAGCCCCGTTATAAGCCGCATAGCGCGCATATACTCGGCTTTGCCCGAGAAAAAGTAAAATACCGCAAGCGGGCTGTCATCCGCGCCGAAAAGCAGGCGCCAGAAAAACCTTACAAGCCCGTGAATAAGCGGGAACAAAAGCAGAAAACAAAGTATAGCTTCGCAGATATACGCGGCGGTATCTCCGCCAACATAGCTTATGAGCGAGGCTATGCCCGAAATGATTATAAATACCGAAATCACCGCCATACATGCGGTAATGGCTTTGAGCCAATTGTTTTTAAGTGCCGTTCGGGCGGTTAGCTTTACTACCGAGCTTGACGCTGTCATTATAAACACATCCTTTATATATACTATACCGCTAAAAAATGAAGATTTAATTACAAAACTGTTAATTTGGCATATGCCGCCATAAGTTTTTTGGTACCCACGGTGTTAAAAGCCACTTCAAGCAACATATCGCCGCCCATAGGCTTTACGGAAAGTATAAGCCCCTCGCCGAAAACCTTATGACTGACCCGCTGACCCGCCGTATATTTCACGGCGCTTGCTTTAGGCGCGGCGGCCGCTTTGCCGTAAGCGTTTCTTTCTGAATATGAAGAGTGCACGGCGTTGTATGACGGTTTTGCCGCCGCGCGCCTATATCCCTCAAAGCTGCACAACTGCTCGGGTATCTCCTTTAAAAAGCGCGAGGGCATATTGCGGTTGGTTGAGCCGAAAAGCAGGCGCATATATGCGTTTGTAACGGTAAGGGTCTTTTTGGCGCGGGTAATTGCAACATAGGCAAGCCTGCGTTCCTCTTCCATTTCCTCCGCTCCTGCGTAAATTGACTGGTTCCCGGGGAAAATGCCCTCCTCCATACCTATAAGGAAAACGTTATTGAATTCAAGCCCCTTTGCCGAGTGTATGGTCATAAGCACTACGCTGTCTTCCGTGGTATCAAGTGAATCAATATCGCTTACAAGCGCCGTTTGCTCTAAGAAATCGGAAAGGCTGGGCTCTTCGGTATCCTGCTCATACTGGGCTATTGTAGAGGCAAACTCCGCCACGTTTTGCAGCCGATCCTCCTGCTTTTCGGGTTCTTCGTCACTTTCGGTCAAAGATAAGCGGTAGCCCGTTTTTTCAAGAATTTCGGCAAGCAGGTCGGATATTGAAATATCCGACGACATTTCGGTGAGCTCTTCAATAATATCGCAAAAGCCGCGAAGCCTTACCGCCGCGCGGGATAAAGCGGCAAATTCATCCGCTCGTTTTATTACCTCAAACAGCGAAATACCCAGTTCTGCGGCTATTTGCGCGGCGTTTGCCATAGTGGTT
Source organism: uncultured Oscillospiraceae bacterium (assembly GCA_900547305.1). Classification (GTDB taxonomy): domain Bacteria; phylum Bacillota; class Clostridia; order Oscillospirales; family Acutalibacteraceae; genus UBA737. Next base: position 2,131 of record URGH01000052.1, read on the forward strand.
TCGCCTATGCCGCGTTTCGGCTCGTTTATAATTCTGCGCAGGCGTAAATCGTCGTTATTATTGTTTATAAGCTGCAAATAGGCTATTACGTCCTTTATTTCCTTACGGTCAAAAAAGCGCAAGCCGCCTATAACGCGGTAAGCAATGCCGCTGCGAGCAAAAACGGTTTCAACAGAGCCTGACTGCGCGTTCATTCGGTAAAGCACGGCGTGGTCGGAAAATTTAGCGCCGTTTTTCACGTTTTCAAGAATACGGTCGGCAATATACCGCGCCTCTCCACGCTCGTCGTCCGCTGTAAATACGTTTATTTTCTCGCCGGTGCCGTTATCCGTCCAAAGGGTTTTGCCCTTTCTGCCGCGGTTGTTTTTTATAACCGCGTTTGCGGCGTCTAAAATATTTGAGGTGGAGCGGTAATTCTGCTCAAGGCGGATAACCTTGGCGTTTTTGTATTCATCCTCAAAATTCAGTATGTTTTCAATTGTAGCGCCGCGGAAACGGTAAATACTCTGGTCGTCGTCTCCCACAACGCAGATGTTGTTTTCGCCGGAAGACAATAGCCTTACAAGCTCATATTGCGCGTGGTTCGTATCCTGGTATTCATCCACCATAACATAGCGGAATTTGCCCGTGCAGTAATCGAGCGCCTCGGTATCGGTTTGCAAAAGCCGCACGGTGTTGAAAATCATATCGTCAAAGTCCATGGCGTCGGCTTCTACAAGTCGTTTTTGGTATATTCTGTAAAGCTCGGCTACGGTTTTAAGGCGCAAATCGTCGCCCGCCTGCGCTTTATATTCGGCAGGGGAGATAAGCTTTTCCTTAGCGTCGGATATTGCGGAAAGCACGCGTTTGTGCGGTAAAAGCTTTTCGTCAATTTCGTGCGCTTTCATAATTTGTTTCATTAAGCGGCGTTGGTCGTCGGTATCGTATATAGTAAAGTGCGAGGTATAGCCGATACTCTCGGCATAGCGCCTCAGCAGTTTGCCGCAAACCGAGTGAAATGTGCCCGCCCAAATATCGTTTGCGTCTTCACCCAAGCGCGCGGCTATTCGCTCTTTTAACTCGCCCGCCGCCTTGTTTGTAAAGGTAATGGCTAAAATTTGCCACGGGCGAACCGGGTGCACTGAAAAAATGCCGTTCGGTACATAATCGGTAACGCCGTTTAAATAGTCCTCACCCGCTTTAATATCTTCCTCGGTAACAGCGGGGCAGTAGGTGCTGTTATATCCGTCCCCGAATTTTACAAGATTTGCAATTCGGTTGACAAGCACGGTGGTCTTTCCGCTGCCTGCGCCCGCAAGTATTAAAAGCGGACCGTTGACGGTTGTAACCGCCTTGAACTGCATATCGTTCATATGTATAAAATACTTTTTTATAACTTCTTTTCTTAAATTTAAAAAATCCATTTTTTTCTCCGGTCAGGCGGTTTCTTTTGCGGCGACGCGTTTTTTTATGCGGTCGGGCAGCATATAGGCAAAGGGGAAAGCCACGGCGCACACAGCCAGAGCCGCAACAATATCAATTATAGAGTGCTGCTTTAGAAACACGGTGGAAATGCTTATAAGCACCGTTAAAGTAACGAGAATTGCCTGCCACAGTGGGGTGCGGAGCGGTTTGCAGTAAAGGGTGGTGAAATAAACCGCAAACGAGCCTATAACGTGCAGCGAAGGGCAGACGTTTGTGTTCGTATCAAAATTATAAAGCGCCTTTACAATATCCACGCAGAAATTATCCCGCTGAAATTCGGTGGGGCGCAGTTCCTGCTTTGTGGGGTAAAAAATATATATAACGGTGGTAATTGTGTAGGATATAATGATAAAATACATAAGCTTTTTAAAGGCGGGAACATCAAAAAGCAGTGTGTAAAGGTGTATTCCCACCAAAAAGACAAACCAAAAATAATATGGGAAAACGAAAAATTCGCAAAACGGAATTTTTGCGTCAAACGCCGCCTCAACAGGGTGGTAATTAAGCGACAAACCGCGCTCCAAAAGCCAAAAGGTCGCGCCGTAAACAGGCCAGTAAAGCAGTAAAAACAGGTGCTTAAATTCGGGAGTGTTTATATTGCTCGGTCGTAATTTTCTATAATCTACCATATACACAATCTGCATCCTTAACAATATATTCTCTGATAATATCGGCAGCGCAGCCGGAAAACTCATTTTTGAGCGTTTGGGACATACGGCTTAGCATACCCGGAATTTCGAGATAATCGCACACCGCGTCGCACAGCTCAATAGCGCCTTCGCGCATATCGGCGCAGCCGTTGGAAATAAAAAATTCTATATTCCGCGTTTCGCAGCCGGGCACGGCGTCAATAAACAGCATAGGCAAGCTCTTTACAGCCGCCTCGGTGGTGCTTAAACCCCCGGGCTTTGTCATAATAAGCTCCGCCGCATCCATATAAAGCGGCATACGGCTTGTAAACCCTATTACCCGCACATTATCGGGCAGGGGATATTTTGTAAGCGAGCGGTAGAGCTTTACGTTATTGCCGCAAATTATAACAAGTATCGCGTCCTCGGGCAGCTGCTGCGGCAAAAGCTCGGCTAAATCCTTAATGGGTCCGCAGCCCATACTGCCGCACATTAAAAGCACTACACGTTTATTTTGCGGGAGCGACAGCGTGCGTTTAGCCCGTTGCGGCTCTGTTTTACCGTAAAAATCATGCCGCACGGGAATACCCGAGGGAACAATGCGGGAGAGGGGCAGACCGTTATTTGCAAATTCTTCGGTAAGTTTTTTGTGCGGGATAAAATATGCGTCCATATTCGTCTGATTAACGCCCGGCGAGCAGGTGTAATCGGTCGCGACGAAATAGGAGCGTATATTTATTTTGCGCCGTTTTTTAAGCTCGGTCATCATCATTGCCGAGAAAACGTGGGTGCAAACCACTGCGTCGTACTTTTCGGTCTGCAAAAATTCGTAGAGCGACTCGCACCCCTTAATTACAAGCTCGTAAATAAGGGAGTCGTCGCCGTCCTTCGGGGGGTGGTTTTCTTCAAAACGGTAGCTTACGCCGAACAACTTTGGGAACTTGCGGTATATAAAAACATGCCCCTTGCTTATAAGCTTCGATTTTTCGGGCGACCAGAAGGCCAGTGCGTCCTTTATATCACATTCGTCGTTATTATTCATAAAACACTCTTTTATAGCCTTGGCGGCGGAGTTGTGCCCCTCGCCCGTGTTGCAGGATAATATCAGCAATCGCATTTTTTCCTTGTTTCTCTCCTTATCATTCTGTCACGCAGCTTTATAAGATGCGGTCTGTTATACCGCTGAATAAGAATAAACGGAATATTGCAGAATATAAATACAAGCATTAAAATTATTCCGATATAATTTTTCCAAATAACATATATCCCCACCGAAAAAACGCAGAGCCAGCAATGAATAAATTCCGCAACGCAGGTTTCCCTTATAAGCGCGGTAAGGCTTTCGCTTGTGGCGTCGTATGTAACGCGCTTAGGCAGCATATCCCGCATAACGCGGCTCATATCCGGCAGGCGGGTTTTCCATTTTTTAATTCCCAAACATTCATAAACCGCGCCGCCGTTTTCCCAACTGCGCGCACGGTAAATAAAGCCGTCTTCACTGAAACGGCCTCGGGGCAGAGATTCACCTATATAATGAGCAAGAACGCCTAATACGGCTACATAAACAATGCTCATCACCAATTTCATTTAATCACCCAAGTAAGTTAGTATAACTAATATAACATAAATCTTTGTATATCGCAACAAAAATATTTAAAAAAGAAAAGGTTAAAAAAAGGTTACAAAATTGCGCAAAGGTTGACTTTAAGGGGTGTTTTTTGGTAAAATAATATGAATATGAAAATCGGAAGTGAAATTGAATGGTCAAAAGTATGACCGGCTTCGGCCGCGGCAAGCTCTGCGAAAACGGGCTTGAAGTAACGGTGGAGCTGAAATCGGTTAACCACAGATATTTTGAATTTTCTTCAAGACTGCCACGCGGCTGCGCCTACCTTGAAGAGCCGCTTAAAGATTTTTGCCGCGGCAAAATTTCGCGCGGTAAGCTTGAAATATCGGTAACGGTTGAGGAAAGCGGGGCTGACAGCACGCTTATAGAAATAAACGAGCCCTTTGCCGACGCATATATTGCGGCGCTGAAAAAGCTCTCGGAGCGGTACGGAATTGAAAATGATATAAAACTGACGTCTTTTGTGGGTGCACCCGATATTTTCAACGTGAAAAAGCAGCAGGCGGCGGAGGAAACCGTAACGGCAACAGTTCTTGCCGCGGCGGACGAAGCGCTTAAAGGCTTTATTGCAATGCGCGAAACAGAGGGCGCAAAGCTGGAGCGTGATGTGCGTTATCGCGCGGAGCTGATACTTGAAAAAGTTGAATTTGTTGAAAATAGGTCGCCCGAGACCGTAAAAGCGTACCGCGAAAAACTGGAGCAGAGAATAAGGGAACTTTTATGCGACGCGTCTGTCGACGAGCAGCGCTTACTTACCGAAACGGCAATATTCGCCGATAAAACGGCGGTGGACGAGGAAACGGTGCGGCTGAGAAGTCACATAAGTCAGTTATGCGCTTTGCTTGAAAGCGACGAACCCGTGGGCAGAAAACTTGATTTTATAGTTCAGGAAATGAACAGGGAAGCGAATACCATAGGCTCAAAAGCGCAGGATATTGAAATTGCGCACACGGTAGTTGATATTAAAGCCGAAATTGAAAAGATAAGAGAACAGATACAGAATATTGAATAAGGAAAAGAGTGACGTTTAATGAAGCTGGTCAACATAGGCTTCGGCAATATGGTATCCGCCGGCAGAATGATTGCGATAGTAAGCCCCGAATCCGCCCCGATAAAGCGCATTATTCAGGACGCGAAGGAGCGCGGCACGCTTATTGACGCAACCCACGGCAGGCGTACCCGCGCGGTAATTATTACCGACAGCGACCATATTATACTGACCTACCTGCAATCGGAAACGGTCGCGAACCGTATGACAGAGGACGAAAACGCGGTTGACGACGAGGAGGAAGAGGATGAATAAGGGCGGAGTTTTTATTATTTCGGGCCCCTCGGGCTCGGGAAAAGACACGGTAATGACCGAGCTTTTCAAAAAAATGCCCGGGCTGCTTTTCTCCATTTCCTCTATAACGCGTGCTATGCGCGCGGGCGAGCGCGAGGGTGAAAAGTATAACTTTATTACCCGCGAAAAATTTGAGGATATGCTGAAAAACGACCGTTTGCTTGAACACAACGAGTTTGTGGGGAATTATTACGGTACCCCCCGCGAGCCTGTTGAAAGAGCGGTTGCTAACGGGCAGGATATGGTAATAGAGGTAGACGTAAACGGTGCGGCGCAGATACGCGAAAAAATGCCCGAGGCGGTGAGCATATTTATTATGCCCCCATCATTTGCCGAGCTTAAAAGGCGGCTTTCGGGCAGGGGAACGGAATCGGAGGAGCTGATACAAAAGCGGCTTAACTCCGCTCTCGGCGAGATAAAACGCGCCGTGGAATATGATTATATAGTAGTAAACGAGGATATTGCGGCGGCAGCCGATGATATTATGTCCGTAATTTTAAGCAGCCGCTTGAAAACGGACAGACAAACCAAAATTATTGACGAGGTGCTTTCAGAATGTTAAATCCGAATATAGGCAAACTTATAAAGAACTATGATAACAGATACCGTCTTGTTATAGACGTGGCGCACAATGCGCGCGAAATTGCGCAGGAAATGGAAGAAACGGGCGACCTTTCAACCGAAAAGCCGGTAAGCATTGCCATTGATAAAATGGCGGCGGAGATTGACGAGAAAAACGACTGATTAAAAAGGAGGGAGCTTGTATGACGGGGCTTGCGGCGGAAGTGGCGCTTGACGGCGCAACAAACGCGTATGACAGGCTTTATTCGTATGCGCTCCCCGAAAACTGCGGCGCTCTGCCCGGGTGCAGAGTGACTGTGCCTTTCGGTAAAGGCAATATAAAAAAACAGGGAATGATTTTCGGTATTAGTGAGACTGTGACGGATAATTTAAAGGAAATTATTTCCGTTACCGATAAACAGCCCGTTTTAACGCGCGAAATGCTGGAGCTATGCCTTTTTTTGCGCGAGCATTATTTCTGCACATATTATGACGCGGTGCACGCCGCACTCCCCGCAGGGCTTAATTACCGTCTTGTAAACTATTTTTCCGCCAATGAGGATTTTTCGGCGCTCTCGCTTTTGACGGACGCGGAAAAAGCGGTTTTCGATTACCTTTTTAAAAGCGGCGAAAAAGAGGATAGCGCGGTCAAGCGTAAGCTCGGCATTACTGCGGATATACTCGAGGAAATGTGTGAAAAAGAGGCGCTTTTCAAAAACAGGGAAAGCCGCCGCCGCGTAAACGACGCGGGCGAAAAACGGGTGCGCGCCGCTCTATCGGACGATATAAACGAAGAAAAGCTGACACCCAGACAGCGCGAAATATTTAATTTCGTGCGCGAGGCCGGGAGCATAAGCATTAAGGAACTGCGCTATTTTACGGGCGTATCGTCAGGAGTTACCGATAAACTTATAGCCGAGGGGTTTTTAATACCCTATGAAAAACGGGTTTTCAGAACGGTTATAAAGCAGGGGCTTGAAGCAGAGCAAACCGAAATTGAGCTGACGGACGAGCAGCAGGCGGCATATGACGGTATGACCGCCGAATATGAGAAAAACGAGGGCGCGGTATCGCTGCTTTACGGAGTTACGGGCTCGGGCAAAACGCAGGTGTTTTTAAAGCTTGCCGACCGGGTTACAGCAGATAACCGCGGTGTAATAGTAATGGTGCCCGAAATTTCCCTAACCCCGCAATTGCTCGGTATTTTCGCCTCGCGCTACGGCGATAAAATCGCGGTTTTCCACAGCGCAATGTCAATGGGCAAGCGTATGGATGAATGGCAGCGGGTAAAAAACGGTGACGCGCTTATAGCCGTGGGCACGCGCAGCGCAATATTCGCCCCGTTTGAAAATTTAGGGCTTATTATAATTGATGAGGAGCAGGAGCACTCCTATAAATCCGAGCAGTCGCCGCGCTTTCACGCGCGAACATTAGCGCGGTTCAGGGCAAAATATAACAAGGCGCTTTTGTGCCTTGCCTCGGCTACTCCCTCGGTGGAAAGCTTTACCGAGGCTAAAATAGGTAAATATTCGCTTTATAGGCTTAAAAACCGTTTCGGCGGGGCGGTGCTGCCGCAGGTTGAAACTGTAGATATGAAGCAGGAAATTTTAAGCGGAAATTCGTCGCTTATAAGCCGCCGGCTTTACGATAAGCTGACAGACGTGCTTGAAGAAAAAAAGCAGGCTATACTGCTTTTAAACAGGCGCGGACATAATACATATGTTTCCTGCCCCGAGTGCGGGTATGTTATGAGCTGCCCCAATTGCAGCATTTCGCTTACCTACCACTCGGCAAACCACAGGCTTATGTGCCATTATTGCGGATATTCGGTGCCATCTGACGGCAAGTGCCCCGAGTGCGGCGGGCAGCATATGAAATTTTTGGGCGCAGGCACGCAAAAGGTGGAAGAAGAGCTTAAAAGCCTTTTCCCGTCAGCGCGGGTTTTAAGGCTGGACGCCGACAGCACTATGGCTGCCGATTCATACGCTATGTACCTTGAAGCCTTTGCCGCGGGCGAATATGATATTTTATTAGGCACGCAAATGGTGGCAAAGGGGCTTGATTTTCCCAATGTAACGCTTGTGGGTGTTCTGGGGGCGGACAGCGCGACTTACAGCGAGGATTTCCGCAGCTTTGAAAGAACCTTTTCGCTGCTTACCCAAGTAGTCGGCAGAGCGGGGCGCGGCGGAGACAGGGGACTTGCAATAATTCAGAGTATGAACCCCGAAAGCAGTGTAATAAAGCTTGCCGCCCGCCAGGATTACGACGGATTTTACGAGGAAGAAATTATGACCCGCCGCCTTATGGTATACCCGCCGTATTGCGATATTTGCGCGGTTATATCCCGCGCGGCAGACCGCACAGCCGCCGAAAAGGCGATAACCGACGTATTCCGCGCAATTCGCGGTATGCTTGAAAATGAATATAAGGATGTTAAAATGATAATTCTCGGTCCGTCACCCGCATCTGTGCCGAGGGTGAACGGCAAGTACCGATACAGAATGATAATAAAGTGCCGCGCGGGCAAACGGTTCAGAGAGCTGCTGCGGCGGGCGCTTGATATAAAGCTGACAAAGGACGCAACCGTTTCGGCGGATATGAACCCCGAAACCGTAATATAGGAGGACCGCCGTATGGCAATAAGAAACATTGTTAAAATAGGGGACGATATTCTGCGCAAGGTGTGCCGCACGCAGCTAACCTTTGATGAAAGATTAGCGACTATACTTGACGATATGGCGGACACCATGTATAAAGCCGAGGGCGTGGGGCTTGCCGCGCCACAGGTGGGAATACTGAGAAGATACTGCATAGTAGACGTGGGCGACGGAATTATTGAGCTTATAAACCCCGTAATAGATAAGGAAAGCGGAAGCCAGGAGGGGCAGGAGGGCTGCCTTTCCATTCCCGGCAGATATGAGGACGTTGTGCGGCCTATGAAAGTGAAAGTTCATGCGCAGGACAGAAACGGAAAGCCCTTTAAGCTTACCGCCGAGGGCTTTAAGGCGAGAGCAATCTGCCACGAAATAGACCACCTTGACGGAATACTTTATATAGACAGAATTAAAAAATAAGCCGAGGTTTTCTTAATGAAAATAGTTTTTATGGGCACTCCCGATTATGCGGTTAAAACGCTTGAGGCGTTAATAAATGCGGGTCACACCGTTGCGGCGGTTTTCGCCCAGCCCGATAAGCCCGTGGGCAGAAAGCAGATACTTACCCCGCCGCCCGTAAAGGTATGCGCCGAAATGCACGGAATACCCGTTTTTCAGCCGCGCACTTTACGCGACGGCGAGGCAGAAAAGATAATAAGAAATATTTCCCCCGACGTTATAGCCGTGGTGGCTTACGGTAAAATTTTACCTACGGAAATTTTAACCCTGCCGCGATACGGCTGTGTAAACGGGCACGCTTCACTCTTACCTAAATACAGAGGTGCGGCGCCCATACAGTGGTGCATTGTAAACGGCGAAAAGGAAACGGGCGTTACCGCAATGCAAATGGACGAGGGTATGGACACGGGCGATATTTTAGAAACCGCCGTTACCGAAATAGGCGCGGAAGAAACCGCGGGCGAGCTTTTTGAGCGGCTCTCGGTTATAGGAGCAGAATTACTGGTAAAAGCCCTTGCAGATATTGAAAACGGCAGCGTTACCCCAGTAAAGCAGGATGAGACTAAAGCAACATCAGCGCCTATTATTAAAAAGGAAATGGCGAAAATCAGCTTTCACGATATGACGGCGGAAGAGGTTCACAACGCGGTGCGCGGCTTTTACCCGTGGCCGGTTGCTTTCTTTATATCGGGCGGCAAGCGTATAAAAATAATAAAGAGCCGCGTTGTAAATATGCGCGGCACGGCGGGCGCGGTGCTTAAGAGCGATAACGAGCTTATTGTTGCTTGCAAGAAAGAAGCGGTGGCGCTTGAAACAATTCAGCCCGAGGGCTCAAAGCCGATGAGCGCAAAGCAGTATTTATGCGGCAGACCCATAGCTGTGGGCGCCGAAATTGAGGACGAAAATGGCTGACGCACGGAAAACCGCCGTAAACGCTTTAATGCGGGTAAACTGCGGCGCGGCGTACTCAAATATAGCGCTCAATGAGGTTTTGGCAAAATCGGGGCTTATAGGGGCTGACAGGGCGCTTGCCTCCGCGCTGTTTTACGGCGTGCTTGACCGCAAAATAACCCTTGATTACATTATTTCGCAGTTTGTAAAAACGCCCGTGAAAAAAATAGCGCCGCTTACAATAAACACTTTAAGAACCGCCGTTTACCAGATTTATTATATGGATAAAATACCCGACAGCGCCGCGGTAAACGAGGCGGTAAAGCTTGTAAAAGGCTCAAAGGAAAGCGGGAACGCAGGCTTTGTAAACGCGGTTTTGCGAAACATTCTGCGAAACAGAGTAGAACTGCCAAACGGCAACGATATAAAATCCCTCTCGGTAAAATATTCCTGCCCTGCCGCTATTGTGGGGTCGTTTGTTAAGGACTACGGCACCGAAACCGCAAAGCAGCTTTTAATCGCAAGCCTTGATACCCCGCCGCTTACCGTGCGGGTGAATACTCTTAAAATAAGCGCCCGGGAACTGGCGGAAAAACTGGAAGAACAGGGAATTACCGCCGAAATAAGCGAAGATAAAAACGCGCTTGTTTTAAAGCATTGCTCCGATATTTCGGAAAACGAGCTTTACAGAGAGGGTTTTTTCTACGCACAGGACTTAGCCTCACAAAGGGCGGTAGGCACGGCAGACCCGAAGCCGGGGGAAAGAGTGCTTGATATATGCGCCGCACCCGGCGGCAAAAGCTTTACCGCGGCAATGCTTATGCAAAACGCGGGCAAAATAATTTCCTGCGATTTATATGAGCAGCGCGTAAGGCTTATTGAAAGCGGCGCAAAGAGACTCGGAATAAACATTATCAAGCCAAAAACGGCAAACGCTGAAGTTTATGATGAAACACTTGGTGAATTTGATTTGGTGCTGTGCGACGTTCCATGCTCGGGGCTGGGGGTATTACGCCGCAAGCCCGAAATTAAATATAAAGACGTTTGCCTTGATGAAACGCTTACCCAAACGCAGCTTAAAATACTTGAAAATGCGGCGCGGTATGTGAAAACGGGCGGCAGAATTTTGTATTCTACCTGCACATTAAGGCGAAATGAAAATGAAAATCTTGTAAATTCGTTTATTATGCGTTATAATATGTTCCGTAAAGCGTATGAACACACATATATGCCGCATATTGATAAAACAGACGGGTTCTACTGCGCGTTACTGATAAAGGAGGGAAACGCTCCGCTTGAGTAAAATCGATATAAGGTCAATGTATCTGCCCGAGCTTGAAAATTTCTTGGCCGAAATGGGCGAGCCGCGCTTTCGCGCAAAGCAGATATTTCACTGGCTGCAGTCGGGCGTTACCGATTTTGACGAAATGACCGATATTTCAAAAGCGCTGCGCGAAAGGCTTAAAGCCGACGCATATATTGCAAGCGCCGAAATCGAGCGCAGGTATGCCTCGCGTCTTGACGAAACGGTAAAATACGTTTTCCGCCTTTTTGACGGTGAGCTTATTGAAACCGTGCTTATGAAATACGAGCATGGGTACACCGTGTGCATTTCAACGCAGGTGGGCTGCCGAATGGGCTGCAAATTTTGCGCCTCGGGCATAAACGGGCTTACAAGAAGTCTTACGGCTTCCGAAATGCTGGCGCAGATAACGGCGGTTCAGCGGGATAATAACATACGCGTTTCCAATATAGTTATGATGGGCATGGGCGAGCCGCTTGATAATTTTGATAATTCGGTGCGGTTTTTAAAGCTGGTATCGGATGAAAAGGGCTTAAATATAGGTCTTCGCCATATATCCCTTTCCACCTCGGGCGTGGTGTCGGGCATAAAAAAGCTAAAGGAATATAATTTGCCCATAACGCTTTCAATTTCGCTGCACGCCCCGAGCGACGATATACGCTCTTCCGTAATGCCCGTCAACAAGCGGTGGAATATAGACGAACTGCTTGCCGCCTGCAAAGAGTACCAAGCGGTCACCACAAGGCGCATTTCCTTTGAATACGCGCTGATAGACGGCGTAAATAATTCCGACGCCTGCGCCGATATGCTGGCGAAAAAGCTGCGCGGAATTATGTGCCACGTTAATCTTATACCTGCAAATCCGGTAAAGGAAAATTCCTTTAAAAAACCGGACAGAAATAAAATACTCCGTTTTAAAGAAAGGCTTGCCGCAAACGGCGTAAACGCTACGGTGCGCCGAACGCTGGGAGCGGATATAGACGCCTCATGCGGGCAGCTCAGAAAACGGGTAAAGGAGGGTGAAAGCATTGCAGATATTCAGTAAAACCGACAGGGGACAGGTGCGGACCGATAATCAGGACGCTTACTTTGCCGGCAAAATAACCGACGACGCGGTTTTCGCGGTGGTTTGCGACGGTATGGGCGGCGCTAATGCCGGAAACGTTGCAAGCGAGCTTGCCGTGCGGCATATTTCGGAGTACGTTATACGCTCTTACAGGAGCGGTATGGATATGACCGATACCGAAAAAACGCTTAAAAACGCTATTGTGAGCGCGAATATATCGCTTTATGATAAAGCGGTAAACAACGCGGAGCTTGCCGGTATGGGAACAACCACGGTTGCGGCATTTGTAAAGGACGGTACGGCGGTTATAGCCCATGTGGGGGATAGCCGAATCTACCTTGTGAACGGCGAGATAAAACAGCTGACGCGCGACCACTCTGTAGTGCAGTCGCTTATAGAAAGCGGAAAAATAACGCCGGAGGACGCAAAGGTTCACCCGCGCAAAAACGTTATTACAAGGGCGCTGGGTGCCGAAGAAGACGTGGCGGTTGACAGCGATTGCCTTAATTTATCGGATGGTGATACGCTGCTGCTTTGCTCGGACGGACTTACAAATTTCCTTGAAGATAAGGATATTTTAAGAGTCTTTCAAAATAACAATATATCCGCGGTTGCCGAGAAATTGGTTGAAACAGCCAACGAAAACGGCGGCGGCGATAATATAACGGTTGTCACGGTTACAAAGTAACGTCAGAAAGGATAAAAACATATGGATAAATTTGTAGGAAAACGCCTTGACGGCAGATATGAAATTAAGGAAATAATCGGCGTAGGCGGTATGGCGGTAGTATACAAGGCATACGATAATCAGGAAAACCGCATTGTGGCGGTTAAAATTCTGAAAGAAGAATTCATTTCAAACGAGGAATTTGTCCGCCGCTTTAAAAACGAATCAAAGGCAATTGCAATGCTTTCCCACCCGAATATTGTAAAGGTGTTTGACGTAAGCTTCGGCGACCTTATACAGTATATCGTAATGGAATACATTGAGGGCATTACCCTTAAAGAATACATTGAGCGTGAGGGCAGCCTGCGCTGGAAAGACGCGGTGCACTTCACCATTCAGATTTTAAAGGGCTTGCAGCACGCGCACGATAAGGGCATTGTGCACAGAGACGTTAAGCCGCAGAATATAATGGTGCTGCCCGACGGCACTATTAAGGTGACCGATTTCGGCATAGCCCGCTTTGCAAGGAGCGAGCAGCGCACCATAACCGATAAGGCAATAGGCTCGGTGCATTATATCAGCCCCGAGCAGGCAAGGGGAGAGCGCACCGACGAAAAGACCGATATTTACTCGGTGGGCGTTATGCTTTACGAAATGCTTACGGGTCAATTGCCTTTCCAGGCGGAAAGCGCGGTTTCGGTTGCTATAATGCAGCTGCAGCGCGACCCGCAGCTGCCCACCGAGATAAACGGCTCAATTCCGTTAGGGCTTGAGCAGATAACCATGCACGCAATGCAGAAAAACCCCGAGCGCCGCTATCAGTCGGCGTCCGAAATGCTGTGCGACCTCGGCGCTTTCAGAAAAGACCCGTCGCTCACCTTTGATTATTCCTATTTTGTGGACGATTCTCCCACAAAATTCGCTCCCGCCGCATTTGATTACGACAGTGTTCAGGTACCCGAGCGCGAAGAGGAAGAACCCAAGGAAAAGAATAATATGATTCCGATATTGGCGGGCATTGCCGTAACGCTGGTTATTGCAATAGTTATACTTGCGGCAATATTTGTGCCTAAACTTCTGTCAAGTACGGGTTCTGAGCTTACCTGCCCGAAATTCGTAGGTCAAAAACTCGAGGACGTAACCTCAAACGATGAATACAAGGCAAACTTTAAGTTTGAGGAAAAGTGGGAGTCCAACGCCGATTACGCTTACGGCTATATCTATGAGCAGTCAAAGGCAGAGGGACAAAAGCTTAAAAAGGGCGCTACCATAACCCTGTTTATCAGTAAGGGTCAGTCCACCACAAAGGTGCCCGACGTTTACGGTAAGACCGAATCCGCCGGCGTTTCAGAGCTTAAAGCGGCGGGCTTTACCACCGTTATAACCGAAATGCCGAGTGAGGACGTTGAAAAGGGACTTATTATAAAGACCTCTCCTCAGCGCACCGAAGTTGTTGAGGAAAACGCCAAGATTACCGTTTATGTAAGCTCGGGTAAGACCGTACAGAATGTAAACATTCCCTCTGTTACTACAATGAAACGGGCGGACGCCGAAAAACTCTTAAAGGATAAAAAACTTATTGCCGAGGTCGAAGAGGTTTATTACTCAAAGGGCAGCGGCTATGAATATGCGCCGGTGGGCTATGTTATTAAGCAGGATCCCGCAAGCGACAGCAGCATTGCCGAGGGTTCAACCGTTAAGATTTATGTAAATAAAGGTTTCTCGGCCAATATAACCGTTAACCTGCCCGGCGATTTAAACCTTAATCAGTATTATGTATCGCTTTGGGCTGACGGCGTTGCGGTTGCCGAGAGCAAAATGCTTGACGCTACTCAGCTTAGTAAGTACACCTTTGAAAACGTTACTTCAAAGCGCGACAGCGGCACATATACGGTAAAAATAAGGTCTGCTTCGAGTAATGCGCTTGATTATCAGGTAATAAGCGTGGACTTCAAAGAGGGCACCGCCAAGAGGGTCGGCAGCTATGACGATTATAAAAAGCTGGACGCCGATACTTCTTCGTCCGACGATGGGGAATTCTATTGATCGGTATAATTATTAAAGCGCTGTCGGGGTTTTATTATATTGACGACGGCAGCGCGGTATATGAATGCAGGGCAAGGGGAAATTTCCGCAAAAGCGGAATTTCCCCTTTGGTCGGAGATAGGGCGGAATTTGAATTATCGGGTGGCAGCGGCGTTGTCACCGCTGTTTTGCCGCGCAAAAATTTCCTTTCCCGCCCGCCCGTTGCAAATATTGACAGGCTTTTTATAGTTTCATCCTTTGAAAACCCTGCGCCCAACGAATACATAATAGACCGCCTTACGGCGATTGCCGTGTACCACGGAATAGAGCCGATTATTGTATTTAACAAGTGCGACGCGGGAGATTTCAGCCGCTGGGAGAGCATTTACCGCGCCGCGGGCTTTAAGGTATTTACCGTATCCGCCGAAACGGGCGAGGGAATAGACACGCTTAAAAGCGAATTTTCGGGCGGCATAAGCGTTTTAACAGGTAATTCGGGCGTTGGAAAATCGAGCATTTTAAACCGCATTTTCGGAAATACCGCGCTTAAAACGGGTGAGGTCAGCGAAAAGCTTGGCAGAGGCCGCCACACCACGCGCCACACAGAGCTTTTGCGCCTGCCTTGCGGCGGTTATATTGCCGATACACCGGGTTTTTCCTCGCTTGAAACGGGTGGCGACTATGAATTTAAGGAAAGGCTTATTTCCTGTTTTCCCGATTTATATGAATACAGCGGCAATTGCCGCTTTACCTCATGCACGCACACCTGCGAAAAGGGGTGCGGGGTTATTGCGGCGGCTGAAAACGGCGAAATACAAAAAAGCCGCCTTGAATCATACAAGGCACTGTTTGAAGAATTAAAGGATATAAAGAAATGGCATGACAGACGTTAGATATTAGATTTTTTGCATTTTTCCTTGAAATATAATCTTAAATCGGTAACATTTTTTAATTTCCGCGATATACTGTTATTAAGAACCGAGAAAAACAAGTATATCGGAGGGGTGCTGTATGCGCAGACGGAGAGGCTGCGGCTGCAATTGTAATAAAGGGCTTATAGGGCTTACATTCGCCTGCGGTTTGCTGATAAGTTGCTTTTGCCCTCCGAAATTCCTTGTTGCGGTGCTCGCAATATGGGTTATTATACTCGGCTTTTCAAGCGGACGGTGCTGATTATTTTTTCAGGGGGTCTTTTTTGTGAAGGTAGTATTATTTAAAAGTCCTAAGTTTTTAAGCGGTTTTTTAAGAATGATTTTCGGAATTAAAAAGCAGAGTATTTAATTACATAGATATGTGATAATATAAATGACTGTAATTGCTTTTGGAATTTTAATTTTATAGTTTATTTGAATTTTTAAAACAACCTCTCAGTCATAGCTTACGCATGACACCCCCCTGTGTACGGGGAGGCAGTTCGGCTCCCTTCTTTTCGGCTTTGCCGAAATAGAGGGGGTTGCTCCCCACGGTGTGG
>URGH01000053.1 GCA_900547305.1 uncultured Oscillospiraceae bacterium
GTGCCGAGGACACTACCTCGTTTTGCGCCGACCATACATCGCCGCAGCTGCCGAGCTCGGTGATTTTATGTATAACGCCGCCCTCTGTGGTTTCAAATCGATCGTCGAAATCAGCCTTTGAAAGACCGCCTGAAGATGCGTTTGTGCCGCCGTAAACACTTACGGAATTGCGTATATCGCTGCTGCATACGGTTACGCTTTCCATTTTTTCCGTATAGGCGTCGTTATAATCGCTGACGCGCGAAAGGCTCGGGAAATTATCCGACGCGGTATCCGAATATATGTTTAATTCGTACAGATAAAAGACATTTTCCTGCGAAGAGGTGAAGCTTTCAAAACGGATATAACGTGCGGATACGCCCGAAAGGTTCATATGCTCGATCATTCCGCCGCCGTTTGTTACCGAAGCCGCCGGTTTCCATGAAGTACCGTCAGACGAGATTTTTATTGAATACGATTCAGGACCCGAGCCTGCCCATTTAAGGAACAGGTCGCCTAATTTTTCTTCTTTTCCGAAATCAAGCGTTATAAAGCTCTGCGTACCTGCATATATCCGCGCCGACGTATCGGCAAAGCCGTCTGTCGCAAGCGATACATTTGAAACGGAATTTGAGCTTATTGCAGCCGACGCCGCAAGGTCGCGGTTTTTAGCACCGTCCGCTGTAACCGTAATTTTGCTCCATTCCCCGTTCTTTAAAATAACGACGGTTCTGAGAGAGCCGTCAATATAATATGACGGTTTTGCCGCAGACAATGAAAGCGTATCGCTTTCGGTCAATGCTGCTCCGTCAACCGAAACGCCCGACGCGTTGACGCCGTAAAGCATTATTACCCTGCTGCCGCCCGATACGTCTGTAGAATAAATTTCAAAGCTGTTATCGCTTACAGCCGAAACGGTGTAGGTGGTTTTTGTATTTTTATCCGTGTAGAAATCACTGCTGCGCGTTCCGTTCGGCGCTGTTACAAGAAGAGCTTCCGCCGCAGTTTCATCACCGAACGGGGTTGCAAGAGTAAGCGTTTCCGATGAAACGCTTACGGGGAATGCGCTGCCCGAGCGTATATACAGCGGAGAGCGGTTTAAAGGCGCGTCAACCTCTGCTCGTTTACCGCCGCTTATAACCTCGCCCGTCCACAAATCCACCCAATTGCCGTTAGGAAAATACACATCGGTATAATACGCGCCCTTTTCGGTAACGGGGCATACCAGTATATCCTCACAGAAGAGGTATTGTTCCGCAGCACTGAAAAGCGCCTTTTGCCCCGGAAATGCTACCGGCATGGACTGGCACATAGGTATCCCGCTTTTATTTGCGCAAACCGAACTGCTGTATATTTTTTTCAAAAGATTTTCACGCAGCCAATAATAGCTTTTAAACGACTCCTCAGCCGTTTTGCCGTAATACCACGGATCACCGTCCCCCGTGCCGTGCAGCCGCATAAGCGGATTCACAGCGCCAAACTGCATCCACCGCATATAAAGCTCGGGATCCTTTCCCGTAGCCAGACCGCCTATATCGGTTCCCCATGTTGAAAAGCCGCAGCTGCTGAAGGTAAGCAGCGCGTTTACTGCCTTGCGAAGACCCGAAAAATTCCCTTGCTGATCGCCGCCGAAATTTGCCGCCCACTTTTGGCTGCCGGGTGAGGCACTTCTTGCAAAGAGGATAAAATCCTCGCCGCAGGATTTATTAAAAAGCTCATATAATTGCTTGGTATAGAAGTAAGGGTAAAAATTATGCAGCTCTTCCCCGCTCATACCGTCGGCGGCGGTGCTGTCGGTAGGTACATACTCACAGTAATCCACCATTAAACCGCGTAATCCGTCGGCAATCTTATCCCGCCATACCTCAGAAATTATTTTTGCTGCGTTTTTATGTGTAAAGTCAATTACATCCGAGGTGTGATAATCGGTACCGCTTGCATTTTTAAGTCTGGGCAGCGAATACGAGGTAATATCACGGCTTAATTCGGGAGCAATTTCGGAATAATCGTCAAGCGTTAAAAAGGGATTGCACCAACCGAGCATTTTAATATTGTTCGCGTTCAGAAGACTGTAAGCCGCGGGAATATTATCAAGCGTATTTTCGCCGTACATAGCCGCAAGATTATTTATTCCGAGAGCCTTATAGCCCGCAAGCTTTTCTTTTAAAATATTACAGGCGTTATCCTTCCCGCCCGATTCCCAAAGCGAAGACGCCGCGCCGCCCCAATAACGGAACGCCCACTTCGGCTGTAAAGCCGGAGTGCCTATAAGCGCCGAATAAGCCGAAATATTTTCGGTGGGCGTGCCTGCCCAAAAATACATATCAAAAACGGGACCGTAAAAATGCAGGTCGTATTTATCCGCCGCTGCGGCGCCTATATTCGCCACAGCTTTATACGATGAGTTAAAATAAAGCATATAGCCCTCGGTGCTGTGAAGAATCGGTATGCTCTTGTAGGTGCTTTCCTCATCGCTCCAGCAATCGCTGTTCCAAAGTGTGTGAACCGTACCGTTAAGGTAAAGCCCGTCAAACAACTCGCCCATGCCGTACATCAGTTCATCGTTTTTTATACTTCCCCGCAGTTCCGTTTCCTTAAAGGCATTTCCCGATTTTTTAAACCGTATCTGCGAGCCGGTAATTTCATATACAAGTCCGTCGGAATTATATATTTCCATTCTCCACGGCGTTGTATTGCGGTTTATTACAATGCTTATGTCCCTATTATCCGCACCGTAAAACCTCGTGCCGCTTTGTGCAGCCTCGCTTTTGATCTTTTGAAGAGAATCGGGAGAAAAATATCCCTCATAATTTTGTGCATAAAATCTGAAACCGCCGGAAACCGGAAACGAAATTTTCAGCCTTTCAAACGAGTTCCTCACATAGGTAAGCAAAGTTACATCGTTGCTGTTTACCTGAACCGCCCGCAGGTCGGATGCGTCATACCAATCGTCCGTTGCGGCGGCATTTACCGAAAATGTGCCGAAAAGCATACCCGAAATAACAGAAACCGCGGAAAAAACGGAAATGATTTTTTTTATTAAAGAATGCTTCATAATATCCTTTTCCTTTATTTATTTTCGGAATAAATTATATTCAAGCTCCCCGAAAAGGTCATACAAATATCCGAACACCTGCGTCCAGATGAGGTAAAGAATGGTAAGGGTAATAACCGCCATTATCATAAAAAACAAAATCAAGATTACGTTTTTAACCGTTTCTGAGAATGTATAATTATGCGTCTGCATAATTTCCGTAAACAGGAGTACGCCGGTCCATACGATTGCCGTAAAGCCGATAAGCGTAATTATAAACTGCTCGTTGAGCGAAAGAATATATGAAGCCGCTATGCCGAACGGCGTAAGCAGAATATACGGTGCAAAGGCATAAGCGGTGGTAATATAAATGTTCTTAAAGCTGCCCTCGCCCTCGCATATTGAGGAGATCATTTTATTCCCGAAAAGCAGTAACGCCAACGGCACAAAGAATATAAGCGGAATCGAGAAAATCGGGATTGCGCTTATATCCGTTCGGCGAAAAAGGTAACTCGGCAGATACATATCGCAAACGAACACAAAAAATGTAAGCAGATAAACTCCCGTGGCCGAATATACACTGCCGTATTTGCCCGAGCGCAGATAGTAAAAGGTATCTATCGGATGGGTCATCATTTTAAGAATTACCGGGCGGCTACGCCTGCTTTCGGCTTTTGCAAGTATACCCCTTTTCCGCAGCAAACCAAGCAGACTTGTAATTATTGCCGCGGCAGCAATACCGACTAAAATATACGACATATATTTATTCATCCACTCGTTGCGTATCTCCCAAAATGCCTGCGAGTAATATTTTTTATTTTTGCAAATTTTAAAATGTTCCATTGCCTCGGAATATTCTCCCTGATAAAGCAATGCCTTTCCGTAGCCCAAATGCGCAATATCCGAGTTTCCGTTAAGCCTTAGAACCGAAGCCCATATTTCCCCGCTGCTTTCGTAATTTCCCTCGGAAAGCTCATATATGGCGCGGTGGGTCACAGTAGCAAATTCCGTAGGGAAAAAGGTCTGAACCCGTCCGCGTTCGGAATCGAGAACGTAAATAATACCGTTTTCATCCACCGTTATCGCTGCGGCGGAGGTGAAAAGTCCCATTCTGTCCGATGATACCGCGCGCCCGCCGAATGAGAAAAGCAGATTTCCGGCTTTGTCATATTCATATATAAGCCCGGTAGCCGTAAGGGCATAAATATTATCGTATATTCCGTAAGCAACGTCGGTAAAATTCCATTCCTCGCTCATAGAAGAACCTGCGGACATTATATTTACGCCGTTCATATTATGCAGCTTTAAATAATTCTGCATTTTTGAAGAATCGGATTTCTGACTATCCGCCTGGGTAACGCTTAAAACCGTGTCCTTATCGGCAAGATCGATGTTTTCTACGGAGCGCGGGAAACGGCTCAGCTGCTGATCCTTTTGTTCATCGGAAAGTATCAGTTCCTGAACAGTCTCCAAAAATGTAAGGTCACGCTTATTCGCCGCAAAAAAGCCCTGAAATACTCCGTTTCGGTCAAACTGCATAAGTCCCTGGTATGAGCCCTGCCCCACGGCAAATATATTTCCCTGGGAGGTCACTATAACATTTTTGGGCTGATAAACCGTTTGCTCGTTGAAAAGATAGCTGTCGGGTCGGGTGATGCGTCCCAACTCCGCGCCTTCTGCGGAAAAATGAACTATAGCCGGAATATCGGGATCGGCAACATAGAGCGACAGGTCGTCACAAACAAATATACCGGTAGGATTTACAAGGATTCCCTCGCCTATGACCGTCTGTGTCTCGTGAGATAAATCACGCTTTATAACTCTGCCGTTGCCGCTGTCGGCAACATAAAGACAGCCTTTTTTGTAAAATATGTCCTTTGGGTTTGAAAGCCCCTCATTTCTGAAATACACCGAGCCTGAACGATAAGCGTCCTGTGTTCTTATCCAGTTGTCATCTACGGAAAGCGTATATGTATAGGTTGTGTTTTCAGCGGCAAACACCGTTAAGCCTGCGGAGCAGAAAACAGATAAAGAAAGTAAAGTAATAATAATTGCGACAGCTTTTTTCACCATGTTCCGCATAGCTCCTTTATTTGATTCCGGAATGAGACATTGTGTTCATAACCCTTGACTGACAAATAATGAATAAAATAAGATTCGGTAAAAACATTATAAGGCTCGCCGCAGCGGATACCCCCTGCCCGGCAACCCCGCCCGCGCTTGAAAGGTTAGACATATAAAACGTGAAATTTTTAAGCACCTCGTTATTTATAAAGAGATTGGAAGCCTCCGTGGCATTCCATCCGCTTTGAAAGCTCATAATAACTACGGTTGCAATGGCGGGAGACACCAGCGGCACAATAATTTTGCGCAAAATGCAATAATCGTCCGCTCCATCAATAACCGCCGCCTCTATAAGTGCGTCGGGCAGCTGGTCTATAAACTGCTTGACCAAAAAAATGCTCGTGGGCGATACCAAAAGCGGTATAACGTGCGCAAGAAAATTATTCTGCAAACCGGTGTATACAATAATAAAATACCTCGGAATATTAACCGCTATGGAAACAAACATAAGCGCCACGGTATTGATGTTGAAAAGGAAATTACGCAGCCTGAAATGTTTTTTTGAAAAGACATATCCCACGCTCACCGCAATTATAACATTTCCCAGAACCACAAGCAGGGTTGAAAGAATACTGTTAAACAGATACCGCGACGCGGGAACAGATGTATCCGAGGAAAGCGAAAACAGCATTTTGAAATTCTGAAAAGTAGGCTGTTTAACGTAAAACCTCGGCGGATAGGCGAAGAGCTCGTCTATCGGTTTAAATGCATTCATAAAAATAAACAGTATGGGCAGACCCATTATTACGGCTATCGGTATAAGATAGGCGTGAAATTTCAGCTGCCCTACCGAAAACTTTTGCGGGTTTATGCCGTTTCGCTTAATACTGTTGCGTTTGCTTTTTGTCCGTTTCACCGTATTCCCGTCCTTTCCTCTTATTCATCGCTGCTGCCGAAAAGCTTTTGCGCGCCGTTTGACATAAGCTTTATGCCCAAGATCATTATAATCGATACCGCAGCCGCATAGCCCATTTCGTAACGCAAAAAGCCGTAGTCCTCTATATGGGTCGCTATAAGCTGACCCGCATAGTTAGGCGTGGGGTTTGAACCCGAAAGAGCAGTTCCCACCCCGCTTGAAGAAAATGTGTTTACTATCGCCATTATTGCTCCGAAAAGCATTTGCGGCTTTGAGGACGGTATGGTTATGTAAATAATCTCTTGAAAACGGTTTTTTATGCCGTCTATATACCCTGCCTCATAAAGCTCGGTGTTAACGTTCAAAATGCCGGAAAGTATTGCAAGAAAGCCTACGCCCATGCTGCTCCATAAAGCCACAAGTATCATAATAGGCAATAAATACTTGTCGGATTGCAGCCATGCTATCGGCTGCTCGATAATATTCAGCTTTGTTAAAACATAATTCAGATACCCGCTTTTGTCTCCGTTGAATATTACTCCCCATACTGTAGTCAGCAATACGCCGCCCGTCATTGACGGGGAATAAATAATTACCGTAAGTATCGTTCGTACCCGCTTTGTTACCTGTGCTAAGGACCATGCCAGAAAAAAGCCGAGAATATAACCGCCTATGCCCACAAACAACGAATATACAACGGTGTTCGGTAAAACCTTTTGCATGAATATCTGGTCGTTTGTAAACAGCTGCATATAGTTTTTAAGCCCTATCCACTTGGGAAATTCAATGGTATTGAACTGTGTGAACGAAAGGAATACAGATGCCGCAACCGGTAAAACGATAAACAGAATAAATAAGATTATATAGGGGAATGTAAGTATAAAAACAGAATGTTTATTTAAAAGCTTTTTCATTTGCATTGCCTCTTTATTTATTCGCATAAAGTATTTTATCGGAATTTGTGGTGTAATCCTTTATCTTTGTCCCGCGTTCGTCACAGTAGCCGAATTCCAGCAGCTTACGCAGAATTTCGCGGTCTGACGATACCACCGCATTATCCACCGCGTCGGAAAATTCCATACCGTTTACAACTATGTTCGTCCAAATATTGCTTATATCGCGCTCTATCATATAATTGGCGGGATGATACATAACCTCTTTCTGCCATTCCCACTGCTTAAGGATCACTTTCTTGTGGTTTTCGGGGAGCGGCAGCTCCGCAAACGCCTTTAAATTGGCGGTAGACCAGAAATATTCAGGTCCGTAAGTACCTGTCAGCAGCTGTGCATATTCCGACTGAATATCATCGGAAAGCCACCATTTAAGGAATTTCCACGCCATATCGCTTTTCTTAGTGCTTTTAAATATCATACAGGCGGTGCTGTCAGCCGATTGCCAACGCACCGTTTCACCGTTTTTATCAGTCCCGGGAGTAAGCGCAATGTCCCACAGTCCGGATAACTCGGGAGCTGCGTAGGTAAGCTGCAAATATAATCCCATATCGCCTATCGCAATAGGAATTTCGCCGTATCTGAAGCTGTTATAAAGGCTCGGAACAGATTGCTGCATACCGTAAACCGTGTAAAGCTCCGTCATTTCGTGAAAAGCTTTTTTGCACTCCGCACTCCTGTAATCAACCGAAAATCCGTCGTCCGAAAGTATTTTAGCTCCGTTTTGGAAAATAAACGGCGTCGTTACGGGAAAAGATTTATAGCCTGCCGCGCCCGACAGCGGAATATAAAAATTCATCTGATGCCGCAGCAGGGTAGGCATTAGGTATTTAACATCCTCCCATGTATCGGGAACACCTATTCCGAGAGACTCAAAAATATCCTTTCTGTAAAAAAGCACATTAAAATTCTGCGTTTCAATTACGCCGTAGACGCCGTCATTATAGCATACAGGGGTCAAAGCCTCGGGATTGTAGCAGGATGTATAAAAGGAAAGAAAATCTTCGTATTCCAAAAGGTTTTTCGCCGAATTCCTGATGGCAAAGTTAAAGGGCGTTGAGTAGCCCACTCCCATTGCAATATCGGGATTTGTACCCGACGCGTTTGCAAGTATAAGCTTTTGCTCGCTCGGCATTATGGAAAGCCTTATGTTCGTTCTGTTTTCCTTATTAAAGGTATCGTCCAGCAAGCTCTGCATGGTTTCCGTGTACTGAACCGAGCGGTTTACCCAAACCTCAAGCTCGCCGTCGGGCTCGGTGGAATACGTGTTGTAGTCCTTTGCGAAAGTTCCGAAAAATTCGGATATACTCTCAAAAAGCACCGTAAAAAAGCCCGCTTTGCCCGACGGGAGCATTTTTCCCGAATTAAAATAAATTCTGTCAATACTGAGCGGCGAGGAAATAAGCTGCGAAAGCACATCGCCCAAAAATTTGGTCACCGAATTATCACCCACATTTAAAAGCTCAAGCTTATTAGGCAAAACACGGGGCTTTGCAAGTAGCTTTTTAAGCAGTG
The DNA here is from genome assembly GCA_900547305.1 of uncultured Oscillospiraceae bacterium. Taxonomy (GTDB): domain Bacteria; phylum Bacillota; class Clostridia; order Oscillospirales; family Acutalibacteraceae; genus UBA737. The sequence goes on from URGH01000053.1 coordinate 8,459, forward strand.
AAGAGGCATATTCAAGCGAATCGGCAAATGTGGCGCCGGAGTCTGACAAATCGCAAAGCTTTTTGTAAACGGAATCTATTCTTTCCGAGGCTGCTTTAAGCCGCGGAATTGCTTCCGGCATTACAACGTCCATATCCCACGTGCGGTTGGCGTCAACCGAGCCCGCCGAAAGCTTTTTCAGATCCATTCCTACAGAATTGATTTCGCTCATTATCGATATTATTTCATCGTAAACTTCCCTGAAACCGCCTAATGTGACCTGCATTGAAATTGTATGTGAACCCTCTTCAAGATAAATTTCAAACGGTTTACCGTCTTTACCGCAGAGGGTATAATTTTCGTATTCATTTGTTCCCGTAACGGGAAATGTAACCGATTCAAGCTCGGCAAACGGCGTTATGCCGTCAATTTCGATTTTTCTGAATACCGGTTTACCGGCATTGCTTGACTGGGAACAGCGGAACGCAAGCTCGTAAAGCCCGCTCTTTTCCACCGAAAAATTCCAAAGCACCTTTTGCCCTGCCGATGACCAAGAGCCGCCGTCAAGTAACGCTACGCATTTTTTACCGCTTTTGTGCGGTGTAACGGCGGCGTTTTTTGAAAGGCCGCTCCTGATATAGGATTCCGATTTAAGCGTATGGTTTTCGCCCTCAACCGTTAAAAGATCGTTTGCTCCCTGTTTTTCGGAAATACTTTTCCTGTATTCCTCATATGTATCCGTATCGCGCGGCTTTATAAAGCTTATCTCTTTAATTTCAATTTCACCGGACAGAACCTTAAGCACAAAGCTGTTGTTTCCGCTCTCAAGCTTTACCGATAACCTATCTGCACCTATATCGCCCGAATCAATTAAAAAATCGCTTACGTACTCCGAAACGCATATCTGGCGCGGGACGATTTCATTGCCGTTCATATCCTGCTCGTAAGTTTTCGTCTCGTCACTCCAGAGAACAGGCAGCCCTACCGTTAACGTCTTGTTATTAAACGAAAGCTCGTATTGCGGTTCTCTGTTCTCTTTTCCGCTTATGCGGTAATTTACCAAAATATTATATTCTCCGCTTTTAGAAGCCTCAGCGGAAAAAGCGACCGTCCCGCCCTCTGCCGCCGTAAAAGGCAGCGTGACGGTACGGCTGCCGTTCACTTCCGTTATTGCAGCCGCAATATCTCCCGAATTTTCATTCAAAGCGGTCGCGTTCCACCCCTTAAGAGAAGCAGCGGTATAAGACGCTTTGCCTGCCGATTCAACCGTTTTCTGCACTGCCGCCGAAAATGGCGCGCTGAATGTTGAGGTAAATAAAGCCATTACCGTTATTGCAGTACAGAGCTTGATTTTTTTCATCATAATAATCACCATAGCATTTAGAATTAAGGATATAAAATCAAAAAGTTATAATCGGCAGACAGACATTTTTAATGCGTTAAGCCCTTATCCCTTAAATTCGGACTGAACCTTTTTAAGCTTAGTCTCAAAATCGGACCATTTCTTTGTTATTTCCGAATTTGTCTTAGCCTGAAGAGACGGAATTATCGAATCCACATCGGCATTGTCCTTGCCCTCCATAGCAGCACTGATAATCTTTATTATATCTTCCCAGCCGGGAACTATTTTAAGCAGATCCGAACGGTAGCCGTTTCCTGTATTTTCAAAGAAGTAGATATCAACATCCGTAACACCCGGCAAGGACTTGAATTTTTCGGCAACTTCCTTGTTGTTTACCGTGGGATAGAAAATACGGCTGTTAAGCGCGTATTTGCCCTTATTTTTGGCGTCATACATACTAAGCCTTGCAAGATTGCCCTCGGTGCTGTATGTCATATAGCGCAAAACCTGGAACGCCGCGTTGGGATTTTTAAGGTTGTTGGCGCTTGTTGTCATAAAGCAATGGTCAATATGAACCGGTATACGCCCCTTTATCGCCTGCGGATAGGGATAAAGCTTCCAGTTAAACTTGCAAATAGACTTTAAGTTATCTACCGCCCATGTTCCCTGCTCAAAATGTACAAGGGTTCTGCCGAGCTTGAACGCCATATCAACAACGCCGGTGTTTCCGTTTCCGAATTTGCTTACATAGTCGTTTATGTTCGGAAAACGCAGGCTGTATGCCTCAAGCCCTGCAGTTTTTTTGAGATTTTGATTCAATTTGAGCGCTGCACCGTAGCTTGAAGCCATTTCAAATTTTTTGGTCTTGACATTATACCCGTAAGGACCGCCGTCGGCAGTAAAGCTGCCTGCCGTTTCCGCAGGAACCGCACCGAGATATTCGCAGCCCGAGAATTTATCGGTAGTTCCGGTTTTGAGGACATTTTCAAGCTCCTTCATATTCCACGAAAGGCTCGGTATATCCATATTCAACTCGTCAAATGCGTCCAAATTCAGAACCACGCCGCTGTAATGCGCCTGATGCGGCAAAGCGTAAAGCTTGCCTAAATACGTATAGTTAGCAATCAGAGATGACGGTATATTACTAAACGCCTTATCGTTTTTAACAAACTTATCAAGCGGATAGACCCACCCCTGAACCAAATAGTTCGGAAGTCTTCCCGCATCGTCAAAAACAACGTCCGGCATATTTCCCGCCATAGCACGAGACGCCAAATAATGGTTTGTTTCATCTGCGTCGGCGCCGTGCTTGGGTCTGTAATCAAGCACAAGGTCAATATTCGGATAAACCGCGCTGAACGCGTCAAGCATTGCCTCGTAATCGCACGGGCGGTAGGATGATACCGCGACCTTGACCGTACCCGAAGCCTTATAATCGGCGTCGGGATCGGTTCCCGCACCCTCTACGGTCAATTTGTTTTTACTCGGTGTGAATTTCTTTTCGGGCTTGCTGCCGGTATCCTTGCTTGAAGCGGTACTGCCCTTGCCGTCGGTCTTGCCGCCGGACGCGGTGTTTTCGCCGTCAACCTCTTCGGTTATCCAGTATTCGCTTGCGTAGTCGCTGCCGTTTCCCGCAATCTTTACGGTCCTGCGGCATCCGACAGCCGAAAGCATAATGCCGGAAATCAAGGCGAGTGATAAAATTTTTATAGCTGCTGTTTTCATTTGGTTACCTCTCTTTTCTTTTTTTGAAAACCTTGAAATACCCCACCGCGGCAAGATAAGCCATGCTTACCGTTAAGGTGAAAATTGAGATCAGGCGGTATTTCCCGTCTTCGCCCGTTTTCGGATGATTTGCGCCGTTTCCGTTTGAATATGTATACGTGTCCTCTGCGTCCGCCTCATTTAAGACCGAGTGCAGAGCGGGGTAATTATCGGGAGAAAATCCCTCGGTGTTATATTCCTCCGTATCGGGCAGAGCGGTTATTGAAAGATTGTCGAAATACGCCGCGTTCATATTTGTGGTTATGCTGATATATCCGCCGCCCCTGTATTCATCGGGAATAATGGTTTTCAATACCGGCTCGCGGCCATCCACCGACATTTCGGCTATGCCGTCCTTAACCGTCAGCTTCATTGTATGTCGTCCCGTATATTCAAAATTTTCATACGGCGTGGTATGCCCCGCAGATACATCGTTGCCCCAGAAAAGCGGGCGTCCCTCCTGTTCAAGGTAAGCGAGTATTCCGCTGCCAACGTCAAGCGGGTATGCGGCGGGATCGTCAATACCGAAGCCTATCATTGCCCAGTAATAGGTGTTTGAGACACGCTGAAAATCAACCGTGAGCTCGAAATTTTCGTATTTGCGGCCCTTGTAAACAAGCGAGGACATTTCCGTTTTTGCCTTTTCCCAGCTCCATTCGCCGCTTGATTTTACCGAAAATTTATTGTCTATTCTGTGCAGTCGCCCGTTCGCTATCTCCCACGTTTTCATAGGATCGCTCTTTTTAAGCGCGTCTGAAAATATACTTGAATAATAGCATTCAAAATTTTCGGTTATCTCGCTTTTTCCGTTAAAATCAAACTTAACGGTGTTTTCGTCCACCAAATCCTTATCCCCGGTAACATTTATAACTCCCTTAAGGGTCACGCCGTTACCGTAAAGCTTAATATGATTTTCAAGAAGCGAATCCGAAAGTATGCCGGTCACGGTATATTTCCCGCGTTTATAGCGGTTGTAGCCGTCAAAATCCCACTCTATCGGGGCTGTGTAAACCGACCCGTCGGCAGCCTTTACCCTGACCGTTTTCGGCAGACCGCTTATTTCCGATGTATCCGTTCCGACATCGGCGTTTATTTCCGGGCTTTCGGATATTATTTTTTCTGCCGTAACCTTGGTTACGTCGTTATTGTTGAGCGGACGTATTTTCAAATTTTTAAAGCAGCAGATATTAGCCTTGCCCACAAGAGCTATGTATCCGTCCATATCTGTATCGCCGAGCTCGCAGCTGATAGGCGCGGGCAGCGACTCTCCGTCAGCGCCCGTAACCGACATTGTTACGGTATTGTATTCCACGGTAAGTTTCAGGGTATGAACTCCCGTGCGGTTGTAGCCCGCCGCAGGTTCTTTTCCCACTATGTTTGTATATTTGCCTTTGATTTGTCCCAAAAACATCGGCGTTCCCTCAGCCACGGGGAAAACAGCCAGTCCGCCGCCGCTCTTTGTAATATATTCGGCGGGATTTTTAATTCCGAATACCACCATAGGGTAATTATATTCGCCCACCTCATCGCGCTGAATATCTACCGTCAGCTCAAAGTTATGGTATTTCCTTTTTGCAAAAAGCAGGGATGAGAGATATTTTTCGCCCCATTTCATATCGCCGACCGTTTCCTTAGTACGTGCAATTCCCTTTTCGGAAATTTCCCAAAACGGCGAATATGAATTTTGAATTTCAAGTCCCCTTTCCGCGTCGTCGGCATAGTAGCAGTCAAACCCCGCCGTATCGTCGCTTGATGTAAGCGGCAGGCTTATATCGTCGTCCTTGCCGTAAACCGTAATCCGTACTGCCGCGGTTTTTCCCTGACATTCCGCCGTAATAACGGCACTGCCCTTTTTCCTTGCCGAAACAACTCCGTTTTTAACATCGGCTACAGCCGAATCCGACGTACTCCATTTTACGGTGTCGTCCCCCGTTATTTTGGCAGGGCTGAAGCACGGGTAATATGTTTCGGACTCACCCTCAAATATATAATCGGCTTCCCGACCGAGTGTAAAGCTTTCAAGAGGACCCGGCAGCACTATTCTTTTGGCTATTTCAGCGGCTATAAAGCCGTATCCGCTCCTTGTAGGATGAACCCCGTCGGCATACCACAAGGAATGTCCCTCTGTCAGCGAGTAAATGTCTATTACATCACACCCGGCAGCTTTCGCAATTTCCCTTTGCAGCGGCACTATTTCGTTCTTGACCGTCTCTGCCGAAATATCGTAATTATCTGTTGCAACCGCAGGCGATAAGGCGACATATACCGTCGGGTTTGAGGGCAGCGCCTTATACTCCGCAATAAGCGCCTTGTAATCATCGGCATAGGAATCGTTCAAGCTCCAGTTTTGAGGCTTAGAATCGTTTGTGCCGAGCATTATTACAACTATATTCGGTGCAAAAGCCTTGCTTGCGGTGAACGCGCTTGACGAGGTATAAGGATTATCCCCCGATTTTAAAAGGGTCGCCCCGTCAACACCGAAATTTTCAATATCGTATTTTCCGCCCAAAAGCTTACGCATTTGCCACGGATAGCCCTGCTCTGTACCGGAGGCGTAGGTTATGCTGTCTCCCACACAGGCAACCCTTACAGGCGACAAATCTTCCTTGCCCTTAACCCTGACCTTTATTTCAGCCGTGCTGTCGCCTATTATTACGCGCGAATGTTTATCATAATCAATCAGCGGCGAAAGCGAGCCGATAAGCGTATATTCCCCGCGCACAAAACGGTTATAATTCGCTCTGCTCCACTCAACGTTCAGGGTATATTCTTCATTATCGCTTCCTACAATCTTAACGCTTTCGGGCAATTTAAGGTCTTCCGGCAAAATGCCCGTTTCAACCTCAACCGCCGTCGGAGCTTTTACCCTCGCAATTGAAACGTTTTTCAGTTCTCCTTCCACTTCCTTAACCGAAAGTCTCGATAATCCGCATACATTTGCCATTCCCACAAGGGCTATATAACCCCCTGTGTAGTCCTCGGGCAAAATTTCTACCAGCTGCTCCGGATTGTTTCCGTCGCCCGATATTTTAACGGTCACTCTGCCGTATCTTACGGATATTGTCATTGTATGTACGGTTTCGCGGCTATACCCTGCAGGTGCCTGAGTCACAGCCGAAAAATCATTACCGCGAACACATAGCGCGCCTTCGGCGGTTGCATAGCAGAAATATCCGCCGTCCTTATAATATGCAAAATTACCGGGGTTCTTTATTCCGAAAATAACACCCGGATACATATAACCGTAGCCGCCGCTCTCTTTCCTCTGCATATTAACGGTCAGCTCAAAATATTTATACTGCTTAACATTATAAACCAATGTTGATGTGTAAAGATCTTCGTCATATTCGACCCTCGGCAGAGTATCCGGGTTTCTCCAAATGCTTCCGTCCTCCTTATGCTGCCAATAGTCCGTGTAATTTTCCACGGGCTTCATTCCGTTTTTAATGCTCTCGGCATAGTAGCAATCGAATTTCTTCATATCCTCGGAATTTGAAAGCCCGATATATTCCCTAATCGGCATAGGAACAACATCTCCGCCCAAATCGGTAACACTGAAATTGCGGAACTGGCAACCGCCCGTTCCTGCGGCAAATCCTATTTTGCCGCCGTAATAATCGTCGCCCAAGGTAAACTGTTCGGAATATGCGGCTTTAGTTCCCTGCTTTACCGTTACGGTAACAGCCTTACCCATCACTCTTACCGTAACCTTTGACCATAATGCAAGACTGCCGTATTCACCGGTTTTCGTATGGTCGGTATTGTCGCTTTGGGTTTTGTACTCTCCGTCGGTAATGCCCTTTAAATTTATAATACCCTCGTTATAAAGCCACACCGAGTAGCCGCCGCCCTCGGCATTAACCCACGACATGGGGTCCTGAACTCCGAAAATCAGCTTTGGCAGCACCTGCCAATTCGCAGGCACGACCCTGAATTCCGCAGTCATTTCAAAATTGCGGTAGGCCTGTTTTCTGTAAAGAGCCGTGGTAACAACATCGTCCTGTGCGTCCCAGATTTTGTAATCGCCCGATGTGTGATTTCCGGTAGAGGTGCAGGTATGCTTTACTATTCGGCTTACGACCGAAAAGTATTTTTCGGGCTCTGCTGCCGAAAGACCTGCGGTAACGGCACTCTCGCCGTGATAAACATTAAAATTCTCGGCAAGCACAGCGGCGTCCTTAAAGACGATCGAATCTGTTGTGCTGTCGGAATCAGCTAAAGAATATATTGAGCAGGTTCCGCATATAACCGCAATTATTGTAAAAACGGTCAAAACGGCATTGATAAGCTCAGCCCGTTTAACTTTTATCATCCTACCAATCCTCTCTGACGGAAGCCGATACATAAAGCAGCGGCTTCCGTCAATATGCTTAGATTAAAATTACGCTTCCGCGATGATTGCTTTTTTGAGCTTTATAAAGTCTAAAATATTTACAGACTTATCATCATTCATATCAAGGTCAACGCCCTCGCCCGCCGTAGCCGTGCCAAGAAGAATCTTTTTCATTGCAGTAAGGTCAACAGCGTTAAGTGACCAGTTATCGTCAGTATCGCCCTTTATGGCTTTACCGAAAACAGCTTTTGCAAATGCTCTTGCCATAAGCGCGTAACCGCCTGCATTCGGGTGAACTCCGTCCGCAAACCAGTTTCCGTGATTTTCGGTAAAGGAGTACATATCTACCGTTTTAATGCCAAGCTCTGCGGCTATCTCCCTTTGCTTTGCCGTAACAGCCGATATATTGCTTTCTATGTAGCATGCCGGTGAAATTGCCAAATAAACCTCAGGTTTGTTTTCAAGATACATATACTCCTCTATCAGAGAGGTATAGTCCGATACGAACTGTTCCTCATTCCAATAGTTGTTCCATGAATCGTTTGTGCCGAGCATCATTATAACGACATCGGGATTGCTTGCAAGGCTGTTTGTATACGGTGTACTTCCCACATAAGGTGCTTTATCGCCTTGTGCGGTAGCGCCGCAAACCCCGAAATTCATAACCTCGTACCGTGCGCCCAGCAGCTTTTGCAAAACAGCAGGATATGATTCGCCGGCCTCCGCCTTATCACCATAGGTAATGCTGTCTCCCACGCAGGCAACGCGTATCGGGGTAACCTCTTCCCCGGTTACGGTAACGGTAAGAGTTGCCGTTTGTCCGTTCGGAACTACTCTTTTGCCTTCGGCATTTATTATCTTACCGAGTGTTCCGGTAAAAATATAATCGCCGGGAACAAAGCGGCTGTAGGTCGATGTATCCCATACAACGGGTAAATCGTAGCTGTTTCCGTCGTCGCATAAAACCGATACGGCAGCCGGAAGATTTAACTCCTCCGCAAAAGTGAGCACAGGTACGCTTAACGCGTCAGGGGTATTGACCGCAATGGCTTTAATAGAGGTATCTGCCTCGCCGCCGAGGTCGGTAACGGAAAATCTGATGAATTTCGACTCTCCGGGGCCTGCCGCAAAGCCTACATAACCGCCGTTATAATTCTCCCCGAGATCGAATGAATAAGAATAAGTATTCGGGTCTGCCCAACCGTACGTTTTAACCGTAACGGTTGCAACTCCGTTTTCAACACGAACCTTTAAAGTAACAAAGTCTTGGCTTAGTCCCGCAAAAGACGCATGGCTGTCTAAATTATCGTTAAGATTTACGGGTTCGCCGTTAACAATTCCCGCAAAATTGATTACACCCTCATTATAAAGCTGAACCAAATATCCGCCGTCCTCGCGGTTTACCCAGCTTAAAGGGTTTGTCGCGCCGAATACAAGCTTCGGCAATCTGTCCCATCCTGCGCTTCTCAGCTGTACCGACATTTCAAAATTGCGGTAGGTGCTGTTTTTAACCAACGCCTTTGTTATCGTGTTGTTAATATTCTCCCAGCGTTCTGAGCCGGTTGAGCCCACATACGGATCGTATGCGGATGTAAGGAAATTGTTTTCGTCCAATTTAAAATAGTTATCAAATTCGGCTGCCGTGAAATTATCGCTCAGCGCCTGGTCGCTGTGATAAATGTCAAACTTCCCGAGTATATCGTCTTTGTTCATTAACTGGCTTTTAACATCATTAAGTACCTCGCCGCCGAGATCCGTCACGCTCATACTTATAATTTTGCTCACACCCGTACCGAAAACAAATCCGATATATCCGCCTCTGTATTCGGCGCCGAGAGCACCTA
>URGH01000054.1 GCA_900547305.1 uncultured Oscillospiraceae bacterium
CAAAACGCTGCCTATGCCGTCAATCTGCTCTATTTCCTCTGCAGTAGCCGCCGCTATTGCCTCAATACTTCCGAAATGCTCTGTTAAAAGCGCCGCCGCCTTGCTGCCTATATGGCGTATTCCGAAAGCGAAAACCAGCTTTGCCGCGTCGTTTTGCTTTGATTTCTCAATCGCGTTTTTAAGGTTCTCCACGCTCTTTTCGCCTACGCGTTCAAGATTTTTAACGGCTTCGTAGTCAATCGAGTAAATATCGTCTATACTATGAATAAGCCCGGCGGAAAGCAGCTGTTCAAGCATTGCGGGGCCTAAGCCCTCAATATCCATAGCGTCGCGCGAGGTAAAGTGTATCAGGTGGCGCAAAAGCTGCGCAGGGCAATCGGCGTTGGTACAGCGCAGAACCGCCTCGCCCTCCTCGCGCGTTACGGGCGAGCCGCAAGATGGGCACTTATCGGGCATTTTGTAGACCGATGAATTATCGCCTTTCTTTGAAACGTTCAGTACCTCGGGAATAATATCCCCCGCCTTGCGCACCACTATGGTATCCCCTATGCCTATGCCCTTTGAATTTATAAAATCCTCGTTGTGCAGCGTTGCGCGGCTCACCGTAGTGCCCGCAAGCTGTATCGGGTCAAACACGGCGGTGGGAGTCAGCGCGCCTGTGCGCCCTACGTTAATTTCAATGCTTTTAAGCACCGTTTCCTTTTCTTCGGGCGGGTATTTAAAAGCTGCCGCCCATTTCGGGTATTTCGCGGTGCTGCCGAGTTCTTTGCGGTATTCAAGGTTATCAACCTTTACAACCGCGCCGTCAATATCATAGGGCAAGCCGCCGCGCGAGTCTCCTATGCGCCCAATTTCCGAAATGACGTCCTCAATATTATCGCAGCGCTTATAGGTCGGCAGGGTGTGAAAGCCGAGGGATTTCACAAAGTCAAGCGTTTCAATGTGCGATGTAAACTCCTTGCCCGTTATTCGCTGAATATTGAAAACAAATATATCAAGCCCGCGCTCTTTAACTATTTTCGGGTTTTTCTGCCTTAAGGAGCCCGCCGCCGCGTTTCGGGGGTTTTTCGCGGGCGCTTCGCCCATAAGCTCCTGCCGTTCTACCAGTTTCTCAAAACTTTCTTTCGGCATATACACCTCGCCCCGCACTTCAAGCTCGCCGTCAAAGCGTATGGCTTTGGGTATGCTTTTTATCTGCATTAAATTCGCGGTCACGTCCTCGCCGGTTACGCCGTCGCCTCGTGTTGAGCCGCGAAAGAAAAGCCCGTCTTTATATTCAAGCGATACCGAAAGCCCGTCGATTTTCGGCTCTACCGAAAATGCGGTTCTCGCGGTATCTATTTTTTCGGCAAAAGCGCGCAGCTCGTCAAAGCTGAAAACGTCCTGAAGACTTTCCATTTTAACCGCATGGGTTACCTCGGCAAAGAGTTTCAGTGCAGCGCCGCCCACGGTCACGGTGGGCGATTCCTCTTTTTTGAATTGCGGGTATTCCTTTTCCAAATCTTCAAGCTCACGCAGCAGCGCGTCGTACTCGTAATCCTCAATTTCGGGCGCGTCTTCAATATAGTATTTTTTGTTGTGGTATTTAAGCGTATCGCTTAAATATTTTATTCTTTCTTCCGCTGCCTTTACGTCCATTTTCCGTTTCTCCGTTTCCGTTTAATCATCGGCAACCGCGCCGTAATCGTTAATAAGTCCCGCCGTATTATCGTTTTCGCTTTCTATAACGTTCGTGTACGCCCCCGGCACCGCACCCGAAATCACGGTCTGCGCGGCTATTGCCGAGGTCGCGGCGGTCACGCCGCCCCTGTAACCTATCATCACAAAGCTGCCCGAAATACTCATATCTATCATTATTATATGCAAAACCTGATTTATACCGACAGATTTGAACTCGTGGGAAAAATTGACTACCGCCGTTGCCGTAAGCTGCATTTTAAAGCGCAGTTTCGGTCCTAAAGCATTTGTGTATACGCTTGAGAAAAACGTGCCCACGGGTATTTTAACCTCATAATACTCTTTTTCGTCAACCTTGCGCGAAAGCCTACCCGATATTGCGCTTTTCAGCGTATTTATTTTCACAATATCTATCTCCGCGCTCGTAACGCTGCCGTTTTCCCCGCGGGAAAGCACCACAATATCGTCGTATGTAATGCCGTTCTCGTTCAGTATCTCCAAAACCGCCTCGTTCGCGGCGTTATACATTACCGTTTGCGCAATGCTTTCGGCGTATTTGATTATAACAGGCCGCATGCGCAAAAAGAAAACCGAGACAATAAGCGAGCAAATAAGCAAAAGCGTAATAAAAAAGCGCCAGAACGCAAAACCCGAACCCCGCCGATATTTCATATAAAACACACCTTTCGCAAGCTATAATACATATTACGAAAGGAAATTCGGTGTGTTAATAAAATCAGCGCTTAATTGTTAAAAAATCAATTTTCCTCTTGACTTTTTCATCATTTTAAAGTAAAATATCGTTTGTTGCATGCGGGTGTGGCGGAATTGGCAGACGCACCAGCCTTAGGAGCTGGCGCCCCGGCGTGCAGGTTCAAGTCCTGTCACCCGCACCAAAACCGACAAGTATCAAACGGTACTTGCCGGTTTTGTTTTTTTACTCTTTTTCTCTGTTCTCTTTAAACAGCTTTTTATAGTCGGTCGGGTCGTACTCGGCTAAGAATATCTCCCACTGCTCGTCGGAAATATCGTTTGTATTAACGCTGTAAAGCGCGTAAAGATTATCCAAAACCTTTTTATACTGCTTTTCGGTTTTAATGCGCGCCCTCACCGCTATGACGGTTGTGGCAGCCATTAAAATTACAAGAATTAAAAGCGGGGCGAAATGCCGCCAGAAATATGATGGCGTGTAGCCCAAAACGCCGAGCGAGTCTTTCATAATTGCGCCGAAAACCACAATAAGCATGATTTCGGGCAGAGCGCTTAAAATTCCCGAAACGAGCTTAAACCGAGTAAAGCTTAAAACATAGCCTGCGATTATAAGCACCGTGCAAACGATAACCGTAATAAGCGAATTTAAAATACTTTTGAAATTATCCGTGCCGAGGCGCGTCAGCAGCATACCGCATATAAACAAAATGTTTATACCCATAGTGTAAATAAAAAGCAAGGTATAGCTGACTCTCAGCGCCTTATACAGCTTTCCGTCGGTTTTGGCGTATGTAATTCCGTGCTTTTCCTCAATCATCCTAACGCGCCTTAAAACGCTTTCCTGCATTTTCATTATTTTTCGCCGCCTTTTTCAATTTCAAAGGAATCAATTATTTTTTCCAGCATTTTAAAATTCTTTTTCATATAAGATGGCTGGGAAGAAAAGGTCACCCAGAAAAATTCGTCGTTTTCCTTAAACTCAACATAGCAGAAATATTGGTATATCTTCGCCCCGTCATACTCCGCCGAATAAAGCTCGGCGGTTATTTTTTTATCGGTTGATGTAAACTCAGGCGTATGCTCTACCTTTTGAATATTTTGGTAGCGCTCCATATTATCCTTCGATTGCTGCGACAGAATATCCGTAACATTGGCGCTGTCGGCAAAATCCGAGCGGTAATAGCCGAAAATTCCCATACCTACCGAGCTGTTTTCGCAGTACCAGTCAAGCTCGGTGTCCTTGTTATCCTCTTTCCAATCGTCAGGCGTGCTGAATTTTAAATTAAACTTTTCAACCTTAAATTCCTTTAATGTTTCCGCCTTTGCGTTTACAAGGGCAGTATCCGAAGAAGTATCGCCGCCGCCCGTACATCCCGCAAACACAAGCGCGAAAAGAAAGGCAAGCAGGGCTGCCGCCGCTTTTTTAAGTTTCAAACCGTTCATCCCCTACCGTTTTATTTTCCCCCTAAAATTTTCAGCACCCGCGGGTGCAGCATATGCATATAAACCATCGCCATACGCGAAACGGCAATATCGTAAAACACAAACACAGCATTACCGAGCAGCAGAAAAATATACTCACTGTATTTTCCCAATTCCCCGAATTCCTCTACCGATACGCCGAAAGCTCGCGCCAAAATGAAATACACCGTAATAATTGCCGCGTTGAAAACCGCAAGTTTTAATATCCACTCTAAAGCGCGGCTTTTACGCCTGTCAAAAACCGCCTTTAAAATTGGGTAATACCCGAAAAAGCAAATATACAAGAGCTTGCCCTCGGGCTCGGCAAACAGAAATACAAGCACCGAGGCGGCAGCATACGCTCCCAGCGCCCATTTGTACCCCGCCTCGATTACCGTTATCATTATAAGCAGCCCCGCAACGGCGGGCACCGCGTAGGTTAAATACGGAAAATAGGAAAGCAGCATAAACACCGCAGAGAGCGCCGCAATTATTCCGCAGAATGTAATTTTAACCGTTTGTTTCATATCAGCAGCAGGGTATCAGGTCGCCGCCCATGCACTCGCAGCAGCAATCGGCGCAAACAAGCCCCTGGCACACATCGCAAGCGTTGCAACTGCCGTTTCCGCCGTAGCTGCGGTAGGGGTTATACTGTCTTCCCTGTTGGCGCGCGGCATTCTGCGCCGCGTTTTGGTACTCGGGATTATTCGGATTCATCCTTGCGGCCGTGGTGAAACTTGTAAACGCCTGGTCAAACCAGCCGCGGCGGTAAAGCACCGTGCCGTTTAAAAAATACCATTCGGCGTTTCGCTGCTGCGGCGGTACGCCGTCAAGCACCTCCTGCGCCTGCTCAAGCCTGCCCTGATTTATAAGGGTGCGTACCTCGGGAAATGCCGAAGTCGCATTTGGGTTATACCCGCTGCCGCCCGATGTCTGCCCACCGCGGCGGGCGTTAACTATCTGGTCGTAAGCCTCATTTATTTCTTTCATTTTTTCGCCCGCTAAATCTGAAAGCGGGTTATCGGCGTAATTATCGGGGTGGTATTTGCGCGCAAGTTCTCTGTAAGCCTTTTTAATTTCCTCGTCGCTCGCGTTTTCCGAAACGCCCAACACCTCATACGGATTTGTCATTTTTGCCAAGCTCCTTTTTGAATGTATCCTCAAGCCCTAAATATATTATATTCCCGAGTATGGACTTGTATTTTTTAATATCCAGCAGTTCAAACGCCTTGCCCGCCTCGTTAGCGCAGAAATAAAGCTGCGGCGTTATGCGGTTTTCCGCATATTCCGCGGGGTCGCCCTCGCAGGCGTAGGAAAGGCAGTTGTAAGAGCCGCTTTTTATATCGTCGGGTAAATCGCACGCCGCGTCAAGCAAATATATATATCTGCCTATGCAGTAGCCCAATCGGTCAAGCACCCGCTTTTGCGAGGGGTCTTCGCTGCAAAGCTGCAAAATTCCCGAAAGCGCTAACGCTGTTGGGTCGGCGGCGGCGTCTAATTCGCGGCAGCCCGCCTTTTCAAGCTCAGTTTGCGCCGATATATAATCGGATATTATCTTTTCAAGCTGCGGGTACTTTTTCGCGGCTTTTTTGTTCGCCCTCTTAAAAAGCGGCTTAATAATAATATACCCCAGTTTTTTAATTCCCTTTTCATCGGCTATATCGTCAAGCAGCTTATAGTAGCACATTATCATTGCAGCCGCGGCGGGCATTTCCAAAGGTTCGCTGTTTTTACAGTAGTTGCACCTTTTTAAGGGGTTGAAAAAGCACCTGCCGCGCTCTACGGGGTCGCACCCACTTTTAAGCGCCATATTAAGCAGCGCCAAAAAAGTGAAATCATAGCTTAAGGTGAAGCGCGACCACAAGCCGTACTCCCGCCCCATAAGGCGGCAAAGTGAGCAATAAACCGCCTTGTAGGTCTCGTATTCCTTGATTTTAAGCTCCGGCTTGCAAGCCCTTACATACCCGAACAAGCATTTTCACCCCATTTGTTTCATTTTATACGCTGAAAACGCACGTTTGGTGAATAATGTGTAAATTTAAAGCAGTTTTTTCAAGAACTTACCCGTGTAGGATTTTTCGCAGGCGGCTATTTTTTCGGGCGTTCCCGCGCACACCACCGTGCCGCCCTTATCGCCGCCCTCGGGACCTAGGTCCACAATATAATCCGCCGTTTTAATAACATCCAAATTATGCTCAATTACAAGCACGGTGTTTCCGCCGTCCACAAAGCGCTGCAAAACCTCTATCAGCTTGTGCACGTCCGCCGTGTGCAAGCCCGTTGTGGGCTCGTCAAGAATATAAACCGTTTTGCCCGTGCTGCGCTTTGAAAGCTCCGCCGCCAGCTTTACGCGCTGCGCCTCGCCCCCCGAAAGGGTGGTGGCGGGCTGACCGATTTTAATATAACCCAGCCCCACGTCGAAAAGCGTTTTCAGCTTGCGGTGAATACGCGGTATGCTCTCAAAAAAGTTCATACCCTCTTCAACCGTCATTTCAAGCACGTCATAAATGCTCTTGCCCTTGTAAAGCACGTTCAGGGTTTCGCGGTTGTACCTTTTGCCGCCGCACACCTCGCACGGCACGTAAATATCGGGCAAAAAGTGCATTTCTATTTTTAGAATACCGTCGCCCTGGCAGGCTTCGCACCTGCCGCCCTTAACGTTAAACGAGAACCGCCCCGCGGTGTAGCCGTGGGTCTTCGCGTCCTTTGTGGAGGCGAAAAGCTCGCGAATATCCCCGAAAACGCCCGTGTATGTGGCGGGGTTTGAGCGCGGCGTTCTGCCTATGGGCGCCTGGTCAATATTTATTACCTTATCAAGGTTTTCGGTTCCCTCAAAGCTCTTGTATGCTCCCGGTATGGTCTTCGCGCGGTTAAGCCTGTTTGCAAGCACCTTGTAAACAATTTCGTTCACAAAGGATGATTTACCGCTGCCCGAAACGCCAGTAACGCAGGTGAATGTGCCGAGCGGAATTTTAACGTTTATCTTTTTAAGGTTATTTTCCGCCGCGCCCTTTATTTCAAGGAACGTACCGTTGCCCTTTCTCCTTTTTGCGGGCACGGGTATTTTTCTGCGCCCCGTAAGGTAATCGGAAGTTATAGAATCGGTGCACTTTTCAAGCTCGGGCACTGTGCCCGAAAATACTATATTGCCGCCGTGAATACCCGCTCCCGGACCTACGTCCACAATATAATCTGCGGCGCGCATTGTATCCTCATCGTGCTCCACCACAATAACGGTGTTTCCAAGGTCGCGCAGCCTTTTAAGCGTGGCTATTAGCCTGTCATTATCCCGCTGGTGCAGCCCTATGCTCGGCTCGTCCAGTATATAAAGCACCCCCATAAGGGATGAGCCTATTTGCGTGGCAAGCCTTATTCGCTGGCTCTCGCCGCCCGAAAGCGTACCCGAAGAGCGCGAAAGATTGAGGTATTCAAGCCCCACGCTTTCAAGAAAGGTAAGGCGCTCGCGTATCTCCTTTAAAATCGGCTTTGCAATCATACTGTCGCGCTGCCCGAATGTAAGCGTATTCAAAAACGCAAGCTCGTCCGTTACCGATAAATCGCAAAATTCCTTAATGCTTTTGCCGCCAACCGTAACCGCCAAATATTCGGGTTTCAGCCTTGCGCCGCGGCAATCGGGGCAGGGGCGCTCGGTCATATAGCTCTCAATTTCGGCGCGCGCGTAGTCGCTTGTAGTTTCCTTATAGCGGCGCTCCAGGTTATTTATAACCCCCTCAAACGGCGCTTCATACTGCCCGCCGCCGAATGTGCCGCTGCGCTTTAGTTTCAGCTTTACGCCGTTTGTGCCGTAAAGCACGGCGTGCTTTACCTCATCCGATAAATCCTTGTAGGGCGTATTTATATCAAAGCCGTAGTAATCGGCAAGCCCGTTGTAATACATTGTGGCAATGCTGCCCGAATCGGGGTAAAACCAAGAGTTTACCCCCCAGCCCGAGGCACGTATAGCGCCGTCTAACAGTGATTTTGACTCGTCGTTTATAACAAGCTGCGGGTCTACCTTCATAAAAATGCCGAGCCCCGTGCAGGTGGGGCATGCGCCGAACGGGCTGTTGAACGAGAACATTGTGGGGGTAAGCTCGGGTATGCTTATTCCGTGCTCCTCGCAGGCAAAGCTTTGTGAAAATTGCAGCTCCTCCCCACCTATCACGTCCACCGTGACCGTGCCGCCCGAAACGGCAGCGGCGGTTTCAATGCTGTCGGCAAGGCGGGAGCGCATACCGTCCTTTACAACAAGCCTGTCCACCACAATTTCAATGCTGTGCTTTTTATTCTTTTCAAGTTTTATTTCTTCTGATAAATCGTAGATGTTCCCGTCTATTCTAACCCTTACATAGCCCTGTTTTCTTGCGTTTTCAAGCTCCTTTGCGTGCTCGCCCTTTCTGCCTCTTACCACAGGGGCGAGTATCTGAATCTTGCTGCCCTCGGGCAGGGCGGCTACCCTATCCACAATCTGGTCGGTGGTCTGCTGGCTTATTTCCTTGCCGCACACAGGGCAGTGCGGCACGCCCACCCGCGCGTATAAAAGCCTTAAATAATCGTATATTTCGGTAACCGTGCCCACAGTGGAGCGCGGGTTTTTCGATGTGGTCTTCTGGTCTATTGATATTGCGGGTGAAAGCCCCTCAATGCTTTCAACGTCGGGTTTTTCCATTTGCCCCAAAAACTGGCGCGCGTAGGAAGAAAGCGACTCAACATACCGCCGCTGCCCCTCTGCGTATATGGTATCAAACGCAAGCGATGATTTACCGCTGCCCGAAAGCCCCGTGAAAACTATCAGCTTATCGCGCGGCAGGGTCACGTTTACGTTTTTAAGGTTGTGCTCGTTTGCGCCCTTTATTATTATTTTATCGTTAGCCATAAATTTATCCCCTAAATGCCGAGTACGGCTATTGCAATATTAAAGTAAATGAAAAGCGAAATTGCATCTACAATCGTGGTTATAAACGGGCTTGCCATAACTGCGGGGTCAAAGCCCACCTTTTTTGCGAGTATGGGCAGCGTACAGCCGACAATTTTTGCCACAATAACGGTGAAAAATAATGTCAGGCACACAACCGCTATTTCGGCAATTTGTCTGCCCGGGTCGAACGAATGGAAAATAAGGTAATCCACCAAAATCATTTTAATAAAGTTTACAAGCGCCAACGCCGTGCTGCACAAAAGCGCAACGCGCACCTCTTTCCATATAACCTTGAAAATATCGCGAAATTCAATATCGCCGAGCGAAATACCGCGAATAATGGTAACAGATGACTGACTGCCCGAGTTTCCGCCCGTATCCATAAGCATAGGTATAAAGGCTATAAGCGCAGGTAGCACCGTCAGCTTTTCTTCAAAATTGGATATTATGGCGCCGGTAAATGTGGCGGAAATCATAAGCAATAAAAGCCAGGGTATGCGCGCTTTAAATGTAGAAAACACGCCCGTTCTGAAATAGGTGCGGTTAGACGGCAAAATAGCCGCCATTTTTTCAATATCCTCGGTTGCCTCTTCCTGTATAACGTCAATAGCGTCGTCAACCGTTACAATACCCACAAGGCGGTTTTCCTTATCCACCACGGGCAGCGCCATAAGGTCGTATTTTTCAAACTGCCCCGCAACCTCTTCCTTATCGTCCAAGGTGTTTGCGTATATAATGTTTTCGTCCATTATATCGGAAAGCACGCAGGTTTTGTCATTTAAAAGCAGGTCCTTTACCGTAACTATTCCGAGCAAATGGCGGCTGCGGTCTATAACGTAGCAGGTGTATATGGTTTCCGAGTCAATACCTATTGCGCGTATGCGGTCAAATGCCTGTTCCACCGTCATATCCTTTTTAAGGTCTATATACTCGGTGGTCATAATGCTGCCGGCGCTGTCATCGGGGTATGCCAGCAGCTGATTAATCATTTTGCGGGTTTTGGGGTCGGTCTGGCTCAAAATACGCTTTGCCACCGTTGCGGGCATTTCATCGATAACGTCAACGGTATCGTCCATAAACAGCTCGTCCATAACCTCTTTGAGCTCTGTATCGCTGAACGCCTCAATAAGCAGCTGCTGCATATCGGGGTCCATTTCAACAAAGACCTCGGCGGCAAGCTCTTTGGGCAATATTCTGAAAATTACCGGCAGCTCCCGCTCGGGGATATCCTCGCATATCTGCGCTATGTCGGCAGGGTTCATTTCCGAAAGCAGTTCTCGCAATCGTGCGTACTTCTTCCCGTCTATCAATTCAAAAATGTCTTCTTCCTGCATGTTGATATCCTCCTTCTTGCGGTATTTGCCAATATTAGGCTGACGAGAGTCAGCCTAAGCTTACCTTATTTGTTTTAATTCCAATTCTTCAAGCGGCTTTAAGCCGAGTGAAATTGCGAAATCGTGTGCGTTTTTCTGCATTTCGGTGTTAAGCAGCATATCGGGCGAGTGCGCGTCGCACCCTATAATTACATCATTCCCGACTTTTGCGGCAATTCTGAAAAATCTTTCGGACGGATAGTGCCGTCTGCCCATAAGACCTAACATATTTATTTCAAGCGGAACGTCCAGCGCTTTTGCCGCCTCGCAAAGCCGCTCGTTTTCGGTGTAGTACCAGTCGGCGTCCGATAAACATAAAAACACATCGGGGTGCGCAATATAGCTGAAACAGCCGGTGTTTATGCCCTCTGTAACCTCATCGACATATTTTTTAAGCATTTTTCTGTCGCCGCTGCCCGAGCCTACATAATAACCGCCGTCCTCGTTGTTCAAAAAGTGCTGACCCATTATCATATAGTCAACATTATGCTCTGTGCAGAACTCTTTAAGCCTTGGAAAAAGCGACGGAAAATACTCCGCTTCAAAGCCTGTGTAAATCTTTATTTTCCCGCTGTATTCCTCTGCTAAGCTCTTAATGCAGCTTACATATCCGGGCGCCTCGTCGGGGGTCATTCTCATGCCTGAAACATACCCGCTTTTAAAAAACTGCGGCGTATGGTCGGAAAAACCGAGTATTTTCATTCCCGCGGCAATCGCGTTTTCAATATACTCGCGCTCGTCTCCCACGGCATGCCTGCAACGCACCGTATGCGTATGATAATTTGCTTTCATAAACTCGCCTACTTTCAACCTATCAATTATACACCCAAAACCCGCAAAAAGCAAGTTTATAAACTGTTAACATTACGGCGGTAAAAATATCTTGTAATTATTTCTGTTTTGTTATATAATTGTAATATCTATAATTATCGAAACGGAGCTGTATAGCTTGATAAATCAACTTTTATCGGGAAGAATAACATCGGTCAGCAGCGGTATAGCCTATATACTGTCCTCTCTCGTTGTAATTTTTTTGACCTTACCCATACATGAATTTGCCCACGGCTTTGCCGCCACAAAGCTCGGCGACCCCACGCCCCGCTATCAAGGCAGGCTGACGCTTAACCCATTTGCACATATCGATTATTTGGGCGCCGCGTGTATACTGCTTGTCGGTTTCGGCTGGGCAAAGCCCGTCGGCGTAAATCCCACCTA
Source organism: uncultured Oscillospiraceae bacterium (assembly GCA_900547305.1). Lineage (GTDB taxonomy): Bacteria > Bacillota > Clostridia > Oscillospirales > Acutalibacteraceae > UBA737. The sequence continues at coordinate 11,356 of URGH01000054.1, forward strand.
TTTTAAGCACCCCAAGCGCGATATGGCGCTTACCGCATTGGCTGGTCCTGTTTCCAACCTGATTGTTGCGCTTATCGCCCTTATTATCTGCAATATTTTTCAGTACCTGCTTACAGGCACGGTATTTTTGTATATCGCAATCTTCTTTTTTTACATTGCAAGCATAAACATTTCACTTGCCGTTTTCAACCTTATACCCATTCCCCCGCTTGATGGCTCACGCCTTTTATCGGCGCTGCTGCCGGACAAGCAGTATTACGCCCTTATGCGCTATGAGCGCTATATATTCATTGCGCTTATGGCTCTCATATGGCTCGGCGTGCTCGATAAACCGCTGGGATATTTAAGCAACGGCGTCATGTGGTTTTTAAATATGCTGGCGTCATTGCCGTTCAGGGCGTTCATGTGATTATGGAATATATACCGTCTTATAAAATTGAGGGCTTTGAGGGTCCGCTTGACCTGCTTTTACAGCTTATAGCCCGAAACAAGCTTAATATTTACGATATACAGCTATCGGTGCTTATAGACCAGTATTTAGCGCAAATAGAGCTTTTCCGCAATGAGGAAATGGAAATTAAAAGCGAATTTTTGGAAATGGCTTCAAGGCTTTTGTATATTAAAACTGTGAGCCTGCTGCCGCGCCATGAGGAAGTGCAAAAACTTAAAGAGGAGCTTACGGGTGAACTGCTTGAATATATGACCTGCCGACAGATAGCCGCGCAGTTATCAACAATGCAGTCAGGGTTTGATAAATTTGTGCGCAAGCCTGCCGAGCTTGAATTTGATAATACCTACGAACTTACCCACTCACCCGATGTTATGTACCTTTCGTATCTTGCGGCGGTGGGCAGAGGTCAGCGCCGCTTGCCCCCCTCTACCGCGCCGTTTACCAAAATTGTGGCAAAAAAAATTGTCGCCGTATCAACCAAAATAGTTTTTGTAATGCGTAACCTATGGTCGGGCGGCTCAAAAAAGCTTATGTCGCTTTACAAAACGGCAAACAGCCGTTCGGAGCTTGTAGCCACATTTTTAGCGGTTCTTGAGCTTTGCAGGGGAAACCGTGTTAAAATTGAGGGCGACGCAGAGGACGCCGACATAACACTTATTAAGGAGCATAAACGCAAATGACAATGTCAGAGCTTACATCCGCCTTTGAGGCGGTGCTTTTCTCGGGCGGCGAGCCGCAAAGCATAGACCGCTTTTCGCAGGTTTTTGATATTGCGCCCGAAAAGGTTGTAAAGGTAATGGAATCGCTTGAAAAAAAGCTCAAGGAGCAAAAAAGCGGCTTGGAGCTTTTACGGCTTGATAACACATATCAGCTTGCAACAAGGGCGGAATATGCCGATTATATAAAGAAAATGTTCGATATAAGGCGCCGCACGCCCCTATCCCCCGCCGCGCTTGAGGTTTTAGCGGTCGTGGCTTACAATCAGCCCGTTACAAAATCGTTTATTGAGCAGGTAAGGGGCGTTGATTGCTCGGGCGTTGTTACCACCCTTGTGGAAAAAGGGCTTATTGAGGAGCGCGGCAGACTGGAATTACCCGGCAAGCCCCTGCTTTACGGCACAACCAAAAATTTTCTGCGCTGCTTCGGCATAAACGATTTATCGGGCTTGCCCCCGCTGCCTAAAAACGAAAACGCCGAGGAAAGCACCGCCGAGCAAATACCGCTTGACGAGGAAACGGCGGCGGAAACTTCGGGGAGCGTGACCGCTTGATTGCTTTAACTATTATTTCCGCAATCGTTCTATTAATCGTTCTGCTGCTTTTTCTGCCTATAAGCCTTGATATAAAGTACACCGACGATTTTTTTATGACCGTTAGATTTGCGGGAATACGAATTTATAAAATAGAACCCGGGAAAGATATTAAAAAGCCCGCAAGAGACGAGGAAAGCGATAAAAAAGCCGAAAAGCAGGCGGAAAACCCCTTTAAAAAGCTAAACCGCGAAAAGGGCTTTAAGGTGGCTTTAAGCGAAATAACGTCTTTCATAAAAGCCCTTATTTTACGAATAAAAAAGCAGCTGCGGCATATTAAAATCACCCGACTTTGTTTGGGAATAAAGGTCGCGGCGGACGACGCTGCGCTTACCGCTATATATTACGGCGCGGTATGCTCCGCAGTATACCCGATTTTGAGCCTGCTTGATTCACTTTCAAATATAGCATTTAAACAAATTGATATTCGCGCCGATTTTGAAAGCGCAAAACCCGATTTCGCATTTTCGGCACGGGTAAAGCTACGGCTATTCTTCCTGTTGGCTGCCGCAATTGCGGCGCTTTCGGAATTTAATAAATTTAAAACGAGGAATGAATTATGAGCGAAAACAGCATTAAAAGCATTATGGACGTAACTATGGACAAGCTCCGCGCAATGGTGGACGCAAACACCATTATCGGCGACCCGATAGTGGTAGGCAACGTTACCCTGCTGCCCGTTTCAAAGGTCTCCTTCGGGCTTGCAACAGGCGGCAGCGATTTCCCGAGCAAGACCCAATCGGGGCTTTTCGGCGGCGGTGGCGGCGCAGGTGTTACAATAGCGCCCGTTGCCTTTATAGCCGTGTGCGACGGCAACGTTAAAATGATGCCTGTATATAATGAACTCAGCTCCGCCGAAAAGGCGTTTGCAATGGCGCCCGACGTTATTGAGCGCGCAAAGGAGCTTTTCTCAAAGGATAAGCGCAAAAAGGAAGAACAGTAATATAAACTCCCGCCTTTTAATAAACTTTTTAAGAGGTGGAGTTTATGAAAAAAATTGTCGCGTTTGTTATTATATGTATAATTTTTTCATTGCCGGTAAGTGCCGTTTCCACGTCTGCCAAAGCGGCGGCGGTAATAAACGGCGATACCGGCGAAGTTTTGTACAGTCAAAACGCCGATACACGTCTGCCTATGGCGAGTACTACTAAAATTATGACGTCTCTGCTGCTTTGCGAGCACGGCAATTTGGAAAAGGAAATAACCGTAACGGCGGATATGCTAAAGGTTGAGGGGTCTTCAATGGGGCTGCTGCCCGGCGATACCGTAACCCTGCACGACCTGCTTTACGGTATGCTTTTAGCCTCGGGCAACGATGCGGCAAACGTCACCGCAATAGCGGTTTCGGGCTCTGTTAAAGCGTTTGCCGAGCTTATGAACCGTCGCGCAGCGGAGCTGGGGCTTAAAAACACCCACTTTGTAACCCCCTCGGGGCTTGACGCGGAGGAACACTATACAACCGCGCAGGAATTAGCGCTGCTTGCCGCCTTTGCGCTTAAAAATGAGGAATTTGCCAAAGCCGCCGCCTCAAAAACCGCCACGCTGTGCTATGGCAACCCGCCCTATAAGCGCACCCTTTCAAACCACAATAAGCTTTTAAAGCTGTATGAGGGCGCGGTTGGTGTAAAAACGGGCTTTACCAAAAAATCGGGGCGTTGCCTTGTTTCGGCTGCTAAAAGGGACGGTAAGCTCGCCGTAGCCGTAACGCTTTGCGACCCGGACGACTGGCGCGACCATGCGGCTCTGCTTGATTACGGGCTTGATTCGATAGGTCAGACCTCATACACCCCGCAAATTTCGCACTTTTCGCTGCCCGTTATCGGGTCTGACAATGAAAATCTTGACGTGTTTATAGAGCCTTACATTATTAACACACTTGAAACCGAAAAAATAAGCTGTAAAATAAATCTACCGCAGTTTTTGTATGCGCCCATATCCCGCGGCGAAACCGTAGGCACCGCAGAATACAGCTTTAACGGAAATATAATTGAAACTGTGGAAATAAAAGCGCCGCGCGACATTGCGGTAACAAAGCCGCGGCAAAGCGTTTATTCACGGCTTTTAGCCAATATAAAATACATATTATTAAGCATTTAGGAGTAGATATGAAGGATAACAGAATAAGACTGCAAAAGCACCTTGCGGAATGTGGCATAGCCTCGCGCCGAAAAGCCGAGGAGCTTATAGAAAGCGGAAAGGTAAAGGTAAACGGGCATATTGCCGTTATAGGCGCAAAGGTTGACCCCAAAAGAGATAAGGTGACCATTCGCGGTAAGGCGGTAGTGCCTGTTTCCGAAAAAGTATATATAATGCTGCACAAGCCGCGCGGATACGTTACCACCGCAAAGGATGAGTTGGGGCGTAAAAACGTTTGTGATTTAGTAAAGGATACAGGCGTGCGCCTTTTCCCCGTAGGTCGGCTTGACCGCGATTCCGAGGGGCTGCTTTTAATGACGAATGACGGCGATTTTGCCAATAAGCTCACACACCCATCATCCCACGTAAACAAGACCTACCGCGTGACCGTAAAGGGCGATGTAACGGACGAAAAGCTGATTGAAATGCGCGATGGAATTTTGCTTGACGGCAAAAAAACGCTCCCCTGCGACTGCTTTGTGGCGGAACGCAAGGAAGACAGAACCGTGCTTATTTTCATACTGAACGAGGGCAGAAACCGCCAGATAAGGCGCATGTGCGAGGCGGTGAATTTAAGCGTTATCCGCCTTAAACGCACCGAAATTGCGGGCGTTAAGCTGGGTATGCTGCCGCAGGGCAAGTGGCGGGCATTAAACGAGCGGGAAATGCGGCGGCTTACCAATGTTTCGCAAAGCAAGGAGGAAGAAAATTGATTACCTTAGCACCCTTAACAGATAAAGAAAAAATACGCGCCGCGTGGGAAGAAAACGGGCTTACATACTCCGATATATCGGGCTGCGTTACAGAGCGCTGCGGCGATGAGGTTTTAGGCTACTGCCTTTACACGCTCGACAGTGAAAAAACGGTGATTTTAAGGCTTGTAACGACCGACGATACGGTATTTGCCGACGGTCTTTTGCGCAGCACGCTGCATGTGGCGGCGGAGCGCTCGGTTCTAAATGCGTTTTATGAGGGCGAAGATACCGAAAGGCTCTGCGATAAACTCGGCTTTATATTAAATCGCGATGAAAAAAGACTTGATACAGACAAGCTTTTCAAAAGCTGCTGCAAATAAGAAAGGAAGTATTTTACTATGCGTTACAGATTTTTACGTTTCCCCGGCGGACTTTCAAAAGCAGTCACGCTAAGCTATGACGACGGCTGCAAGGATGACATTCGTTTTTCCGAGACAATTTGCGCCCACGGGCTTAAATGCACCTTTAACATAAACAGTGGGTTTATAGCCGAAAAAGAGGGTGACGGGCATTTAACGCGCGAGCAGATTAAAAAATATCTTATCGATACAGGCAACGAAATTGCCGTACACGGTAAGGACCACCGCGCTTTGGGAAAGGTAACGCCGGTAGACGGCATACGCGACGTGCTGGAGTGCAGAACCGAGCTTGAAAAAGATTTCGGTATGATAATACGCGGAATGGCGTACCCCGATTCGGGCATAACATGCTTTGAAAACGGCGCGGAGTACGGCAACATCAAGCGCTATCTTACAGACCTCGGAATAGTGTATTCACGCACGCTCGGCGGCGATAACGACAGCTTTGCCCTGCCTGCCGACTGGCACGCTTGGATGCCAACCGCCCACCACACCAACCCCGAGCTTTTCGGCTATATTGATAAATTTATGAACGAACCCATGTCCCCTTACAACGCGTCTCAAACGCCAAGACTTTTCTACCTTTGGGGGCACAGCTTTGAGTTTGAAGAAAATAAAAACTGGGATCTGCTTGATAAGATATGCTCTTCCCTTTCAAATAAGCCCGACGTATGGTACGCCACAAATATTGAAATTTACAATTATGTTTCCGCCTACCGCTCGCTTGTTTTCAGTGCCGACGGCAGCACGGTTTACAACCCAACGCTTCTGACCGTTTGGTTTACAGAGGACGGAAAGCTATTTTCTGTAAAATCGGGCGAAACGCTTAAAACGCAATAATAGATATTAGATGGTAGATGTTAGATATTAGATATTAGACAAATACCCCTCAGTCGTGCATATGCACGACAGCCGCTGACGGCGGCGGTCCCCTCTGTCAACTGCGTTGACGTCTCCCCAC
>URGH01000055.1 GCA_900547305.1 uncultured Oscillospiraceae bacterium
GGCGTCGCCTGCGTTTGCCTGCTGTTTGCGCTGATCGGCGGTCTGTTCATTACGGTACTGTCTTTCATTATGATAATGACCGTATACGGCAGATTTTTCAAGCTGTATCTTTACACGGCGATTGCGCCGGTTCCTCTCTCCGCTTTTGCGGGCGAACCCTCGCAGAATGTGGGAAAGAGCTTTATCAAATCCTACGCCGCTGTCTGCTTGGAAGGCGCGATTATTGTACTGGCTTGCATTGTTTTTTCCTTATTCGCTTCTGCCCCGCCCGTGGTTGACCCGAACGCCGCGGCGGTTTCTATGGTATGGAGCTATATCGGGGAGCTTGTATTTAATATGTTAGTCCTCGTGGGCGCGGTTAAAATGGCCGACCGTGTTGTGCGTGAAATGATGGGACTGTAATTGCTTTCTGCGGATATTCGCAGGAGGCTATTTTTATATGTAAAGGAGCGATATTCTATGAACTCATACGAAGAAAAGAAACAAAGACGAATCGACTACTACAACGAGAAAGCGGAAAAGTTTGAACAGGAAAGCAGCCGCCTTGCGCACGAATCAAGCAAAATGGTTGAGGCGATCCCTATGGGACAGCCGCTTATGCCCGATCACTATTCCTACAAATCGGATAAGAACTACCGTGATCGCGCTTGGGGCAAAATGGAGAAATCCGTTGAGGCAGGTCAAAAAGCGGACTACTACCGTAGCAAAGCCGAGGCCGCTGAAAACAATTCCGCTATTTCCAGCGACGATCCCGAAGCTGTTACGAAACTGAAAGAAAAATTGCAGCAGCGGCAGGAACAGCAAAGCTATATGAAAAAGGTCAACGCTTACTACCGCAAAAACGGTACGATGAAAGGCTTTGAGGGTATTTCCGACGAAAAAGCGGCGGAAATCGACGAGGCCGTGAAAAGTGATTATTCGTGGATTAACGCCCCCTATGCGCCCTATGAGTTGTCGAACAACAATGCGGAAATTAACCGTCTGAAAAAGCGGATCGAAAGTCTGGAACGCCGGGAGGAAACCGGCTTTGTCGGCTGGCAGTTTGAGGGCGGCGAAGCTGTTGCCAACACGGAGGAAAACCGCTTGCAGCTACTTTTTGATGAAAAGCCCAGCGAAGAACAGCGCAGCAAATTAAAAGGCTGGGGTTTCCGCTGGTCGCCGTCCAATAAGGCGTGGCAGAGGCAGTTAAACAGTAACGCCATCTACGCCGCCGGGCAGATTGATTTTATAAAGCCCCTTGACGGCAGAACGCCCCGTGAATTGCAGCCGAAGCCCAAAGCCAAAGACGAACAGGAACGATAAGGAGGCGATATTTTGGAAGTTAAGATCAACCGTGAAATCCGAAACTATACGGAATCCATGTTTTTCGGACTGTCTATGCGGCAGTTCATTTTTTCTTTGCTGGCGGTCGTTGTTGCCGTGGGACTGTATTTTCTCTTAAAGCCGTATGTCGGGACGGAAACGGTGTCGTGGATGTGTGTTCTCGGCGCCGCGCCCTTTGCGGCTATGGGATTTATCACCTACCACGGCATGACCGCAGAGAAATTCATCTGGGCGTGGATTCGCTCGGAGTTTTTAGAGCCGAAAGAGATTCGTTTTGAATCCTCGAATTTCTACTATGAAGCGCTCAAAGACAAAATTGATACAGGAGGTAAAGCATGATTAAGACCTTAAAAAACCTGCTGAAACAGGACAAGGAGCGATATTCCGTCCCACGCAAGGTGCAGGATGTTATCCCCATTCAGCGTATCTGGAAAGACGGTATCTTTCAGGTGAGCAGCCGCTTTTCCAAGACCTATAAATTCACCGATATAAACTACCTTGTGGCGAGCCGTGAGGACAAGGAATCTATGTTTCTTGCCTACTCTGAACTGCTCAACAGTCTGGATTCCGGGGCGACTACGAAAATTACAATCAATAACCGTAGGCTGAACAAGGCAAATTTCGAGCAGTCTATTTTAATGCCTATGCGGGGCGATTCCCGCGATGTGTACCGCAGGGAATACAATCAAATGCTGCTTGACAAGGTCACGGGCGCAAACGGCATTATGCAGGAGAAATATATTACGATCTCCGTTGCCAAAAAAGATATTGAGGAAGCCCGCACTTACTTTTCCCGTGTTGGCGCTGATCTGATCTCCCACTTTGCCGCCCTCGGCTCAAAATGCAGCGAACTGGACGCCGGGGAAAAGCTGCGCGTCCTCCACGACTTCTACCGTCAGGGAGAGGAAGCGGCGTTTCATTTCGACCCGCAGGATATGATGAAAAAGGGGCACGATTTCAAAGATTATATCTGCCCCGATTCCATTGAAAAGAATAGCGATTATCTGAAGCTCGGCGAGAAATATTGCCGGGTTCTTTTTCTGAAAGACTACGCCAGCTATATCAAGGACAGCATGGTAACGGAGCTCACCGACTTTAACCGCAATATGATGCTGTCGATTGATGTTGTCCCCGTTCCCACCGACGAGGCGGTGCGGGAGGTGGAAAACCGTCTGCTCGGCGTTGACACGAACATCACCAACTGGCAGCGCAGGCAGAACGCCAACAATAATTTTTCTGCGGTCGTGCCTTATGATATGGAATTGCAAAGAAAAGAAACAAAGGAATTTTTGGACGACCTGACAACGAGGGATCAGCGCATGATGTTTGCGGTGATTACGATGGTAATTACCGCAGACGATAAGAAACAGCTTGACAGCGACACCGAAACGGTGCTGTCCGTTGCAAGAAAGCATATGTGCCAGCTTGCCGTTTTGAAGTTCCAGCAGTTCGACGGCTTGAATACGGTTCTCCCTATCGGTACAAGAAAAATCAATGCGTTTCGTACTCTCACTACCGAAAGCCTTGCGGTGTTTATGCCGTTCAAGGTACAGGAGGTGCAGGACAAGGGCGGTATTTATTTCGGAGAAAACGCCATCTCTCACAATCTCATTATGTGCAACAAAGCAAATCTTCTCAATCAGTCTGCTTTCCTGCTGGGCGTTCCCGGTTCGGGCAAATCCTTTTCCGCAAAAGAGCTTATCGCTTTTCTGATTCTCAACACCGAGGACGATGTGCTGATCTGCGACCCTGAAAACGAGTTCGGCGCACTGGCGGCGGCTTTGGGCGAGGAAACGGCAACCGTTATTCATATGGCGGCAGGCGGCAAGGATCGCTTGAACGCAATGTATATGGTAGACGGCTACGGCGAGAACAATCCCATTGTGGAGAAATCGCAGTTTATCATGTCCCTTGTAGAGCAGATTGATAAAACAGGCGTTGGCCCGCAGCAGAAATCCATTATCGACCGCTGCACCGCCCTTGTGTATCAGGAGGCCGAGGCAAACGGCACGACCGCTACTCTCTGCAACCTGCGAAACAAACTGTTGGAACAGCCCGAAGAAAAAGCAAAGGAAATCGCCCTGTCGCTGGAACTGTTCACCACGGGTTCGCTGGATATTTTCGGACATGAAAGTACCGTCGATCTCGACAACCGCATTGTTGTCTTTGATATTCACAGCTTGGGTGCGCAGTTAAAGCCCACGGGACTTTTGGTTATTACCGATACCATTCTGAATCGCGTTACCATCAACTGGAAAAAGGGCAAGCGCACCCATATTTTTATCGACGAATTTCATGTGGTCTTTGAGAACGAGCAAAGCGGTATTTTCTTTAACTCCGCATGGAGGCAGTTCAGAAAGAGAAACGGTTATCCCACGGCCATTACGCAGAATGTGGAATATCTGCTCGATTCCGTACAGGCGAGCACCATGCTTTCCAACTCGGAATTTGTGGTTATGCTCAATCAGGCGTATTCCGACCGTGCCAAGCTCTCGAAGCTGCTCAATATCTCCGACGAGCAGATGAGCTATGTTACCAATGCCGACGCAGGCTGCGGACTTATCAAATACGGCTCGGCGCTTGTACCCTTTATCAACCGCTTTCCAAGAGATACAAAATTATATCAGCTTATGACGACGAAACCCGGCGAGGGTGTTTTCGGCGGGAACACATCAAACTGACAGGAGGACAATCGAATATGAAAAGCAAATATCTGATGATCGGGGCGGCATTTTTTTCCGCCCTTTTCCTTTTCTCCGGCGTTATGCTCTGGCGGCAGTATGCAGACGAAAAGCAGAGCGCCGAAGCCTTTGACAAGATCGCCGCGCTTGTGGAGGCCGAAACGCCGTCCGCCGACGAGCCGCAGGAATCTGAACCTCCGCAGCCTGAACAAACCGCTTTTGAAAAGTACGCTGTGGTGTATGAACAGAACAGCGATTTTGTGGGCTGGATTTCGATAGAGAGGACAAACATCGACTATCCCGTTATGCAGACGATTGACAACCCGAACTACTACCTGAAACACAGCTTTGAAAAGCAGTACAGTGATTACGGCGTGCCCTATGTGCAGGAAAACTGCGACCTCGGTTTATCCGACAACTGCGTAATTTACGGCCATCACATGAATAACGGCAGTATGTTTGCCGATCTCTGCAAGTACACGGACGAGGATTTTTACAGAGAACACAAAACAATCCGTTTTGATACGCTGTCCGGCTTTGGCGAATATGAGGTTATCGTAGCTTTCAAAACCGTCGCCTATTCTGAACAAGGTTTTAAGTATTACCACTTTGTCAATGCGGGTAGCGCGGGGGATTTCAACACCTATATCGCCAAATGCAAGGAGCTTGCTTTATACGATACGGGCGTTTCTGCCGAATACGGCGATAAGCTGATTACGCTTTCCACCTGCGAATACAGCCGTCAAAACGGCAGAATGGTCGTTGTTGCAAAACAGGTTATTCCTCCCGCCGTGGAGGTGGACGGCGATGAAACCTAAAAAATATGTTGTTTCGCTTTCTGGCGGCAAGGATTCGACGGCTATGCTTTTGCGGCTATTGGAAGAACAGCGCCCGGTTGATCTGATTATCTTCTGTGATACCGGGCTTGAATTCCCGCAGATGTATGAACACCTGAACCGTTTGGAGGCATATATCGGCAGACCGATTATCCGTCTGAAAGCAGAACACGATTTTGAATACTACTTTTACGATTACACCCCAAAAAGAAAAAATCCTGCTCTTTCAAAATACCGGGGAATGAGTTGGGCAGGCCCCCGCAACCGCTGGTGTACGGGTATTCTCAAAACCCGTGTCATTGACGCTTATCTCCGTGATCTGAAAGAACAGTATGAAATTATGGAGTATGTGGGTATTGCCGCAGACGAAACCCAACGCATAAAAACTGCCTGCTATCCTCTTGTGGAATGGGGTATGTCCGAAAAGGATTGCCTTGATTATTGCTATGCAAGAGGTTTTGATTGGGGCGGTTTATATCGTATTTTCAGCCGTGTTTTCTGTTGGTGCTGTCCGCTCCAAAGTTTAGAAGAACTGCGGAAGCTGTATCGGAATTTCCCGGATTTATGGCGGCAGCTTGAAGAATGGGACAAAACCACTTGTAGGACTTTTATCAAAAATTATTCTGTCTGTCAGCTTGCCGCCCGGTTTGACTTTGAGGCTGAATGGCAGGTCGCAGGCGGCAATATCAGAAGCAGAGCGTTTCACGCTGCTTTACGGAAAGAATTATCCCGGCTCGGATCGGAGGTGACGCTATGCCGGACATCAAAACAAAGAATGTTGTCAAAGGAACAGTAAAAACGATTGATAAATCGGCGGTTGCCGCAGAGCGGATGAAAGATGCCTATATCCGCACAAAGGACAAAGCGGAGCACGGCGTTTATTCTGCAGAGGGTTCAGCCGAAGAATATGCCGCAGACCGTATTTCCGGCTGTGCTGATACCGTCACCCGTGAGGCTGTTCGGCAGTTTGACAAACAAGGCCGCCGTGGGGTTCAATCTACCAAAAACAATATCTCCAAAGCAAAAGAGCATTTTCGGCAGCGGCAGGCTCAAAAATCCATTAAGACGCTGGAGCGTGGCGAAAAAACGATCAAGCAGACGGCAAAATCCACGGGTAAATCTACAATTAAAACGGCAAAGGGTTCAGTTAAGACCGCACAGAAAACGGTTAAGACTGCCGAACAGACCGCCCGAACTGCGATTAAAACGAGTGAACAGGCAGCGAAAGTCGCTCAAAAAACCGCACAGGCTTCGGCTAAAGCGGCAAGGACGGCAGCACTGGCGGCGAAAGCCACCGCCAAAGCGACCGTTGCCACGATAAAGGCGGCAGCCAAAGCCACGGTTGCGGCGGTCAAGGCGATTATAGCCGGAACAAAGGCCTTGATTTCCGCTATCGCCGCCGGCGGTTGGGTTGCCGTTGTGATTATCATTGTGGTATGCCTGATTGCTTTGATTGTCGGCTCGTGTTTCGGTATCTTTTTTTCGGGCGAGGATTCGGGAAGCAGTATGACAATGCAAAGCGTGGTACAGGAAATCAACACCGATTACCAAACGCAGCTTGACACCACCAAAACGAATATCTCCTATGATGTTTTGGAAATGTCCGGCTCCCGTGCCGTCTGGCCGGAGGTTTTGGCTGTTTATGCGGTTAAGACTACTACCGATCCGAATAATCCGCAGGATGTCGCCACTATGGACGCTTCAAAAAAAGCGATTCTAAAAGATATATTTTGGCAGATGAATACCATATCCTCACGAACCGAAACAAAGACCGAGGAAATTATCACCGAAACGGATGACGGTCACGGCAATATTGTTGAAACGAAAACGACGGTCACACGGACTTATCTGTATATATCGGTGGCTCATAAGACCGCCGGAGAAATGGCAGATAAATTCGGATTCAATGCAGATCAGCGCAAGCAGCTTGCGGAACTTCTTGCCGAAGAAAACCGCAGTATGTGGAGCGCGGTTCTTTATGGCATTTACACCGAGGACGGACAAATTGTTTCCGTTGCTCTCTCGCAGATTGGCAATGTGGGCGGTCAGCCGTATTGGAGTTGGTATGGCTTTGACAGCCGTGTGGAATGGTGCGCCTGTTTTGTTTCGTGGGCGGCGAATGAGTGCGGGTATATTGATAGTGGTATTATCCCGGAATTTGCAGGCTGCACAAACGGCGTGCAATGGTTTAAGGATAGAGGTCAATGGATTGACAACAGCGCCACGCCGTCGCCGGGTATGATTATCTTTTTCGATTGGAACAACAAGGGTTCGTCCGGTCCGCAGGACGGGCTATCCGACCATGTAGGAATTGTCGAACGAGTTGAGGACGGAATTATTTATACCATAGAGGGCAATTCCGGGGATTCCTGCCGGGAAAATCATTATGCCGTAGGGCATTATGAATTCCTCGGTTACGGAGTGCCTGCGTATTAAAAAATCAACCGCCTTTTTTGGGGCGGTTGGTACATAATTATCAGGAAACAAAACGCAGACTATATTTCTTAACTTTTATGTGTTAAAATATACGATACGGCAGTAAAGGAACGCTATTGAGGAATTAAAAACAGTGAAAAAATAAATTTTCAATCTACTATCTAAAATGCATCCGAAATTCTTTTTTTCGTGTTATAGATTATTGAGAGAGTGTCTTATAATTTAGGAGGTCGTATGAGTAAAGAAATTGAAAAAATGACCGCCATTTATGAAAAGCATAAAAACACAATGTATGCAGTCGCATTGAAAATATTAAAAAATCCGCAGGACGCAGAGGACGCAGTACATAATACAATCCCCCCGATTATGCGAAATTTAGATGCGATAAAAGATGTTGACAGCAAAGATTGTATATATTATGTGACAATGGCGGTAAAACATATGTCGTTTAATATGATACGGGACAGACATATTCAAACGGTCTCCTTGTCAGACATTGAGTATGAATTTGCAAGTGATGAAAGCATTGCTGAAAGTGTTATTATAGACGAAAGCTGTAAAATCATCTATCAGAATATAAAAAGTATGCCTGCCGAATATCGGGATGTGCTAATCCTCCATTTGTATTACGAATTATCCACATCGCAGATTTCGGATTTTCTGAACAGAAAGCACGGCACCGTAAAATCACAACTCACTCGTGGAAAAAAGCTGCTGAAAGCTCGATTAAAGGAGGATGGATATGAACGATAAAAAAATCAAAGAAGCAATGAAACAGTATATCGAAACACAGGCTGATAATATTTCGTCTGAATCAGAAGAAAAGCACGACCTTACTTCTCTTGACGAAAAGGTTTATGCAACGCTCGGCACAAATCAAAATAAACACAAAACGGCTGCTGTATGGTCTTTTAGAAAGATAAGCGCGTTAGCTGCCACTTTTGTTTTGATTATCAGTTTAAGCATTACTGCTGTATTTGTTCTCAATAAAGAACCGGAACATATAGTTCAAGAAGTGATTTATTCAATCACTATTTCATACGAAAATGAGCAATACGGTTATTTTTCAAATCGCTTGGTTATTGACAAATACGGACTTAACAATATTTCGGACTTAAAACAGAACCCGGATTTATTTACGGGAATTTTAACCGAAACGGACATTATACAGACAGATAGCGTGATCGACAAAGACAGTATCATCGGAGCCAAGATATATCCATATAGTGACGAGGTTATCATTTTGCAGGGCGATGGGCAATTTTACTATTTTGAAAAAATAGTAACTGATTAACAATATGAAATCAGCACCGCAAAGCAGGCAGTTTTCTTTTGAAAAATGCCTGCTTTTTTGCATCCGATATTTCGCCTTTTGTGTTTATATAAGTAAGGCATGAAAGCCTAAAACAAATTATGAAAGGATGCAAAACTTATGAAAAAGACCATTTTTACGCTCTCGCTCTTGCTGATCGCAGCTACCCTTATTTTTACGGGCTGTTCTTCCAAAGGAGATTTTGAGTTGGAGCGCTCCAAAGGAATTAAGGTTACCTACATTGACGAATTTGAAAAAACAACAATCTTGCCCGCCCCATTGACCTCGGAAGAAATCTTTAACAGTTACAGCGATACGATTGTACGAGGTACAATAGAAACAGTACGCAATATTCAAATCGACTACGGCAAAGGTGAAATTGCTCAAAAAGCACTTGCTACCATAAAAATCACAAAGGTTATTTCGGGAAATGCAAAAGCAGACAGCACGGTAACGGTTTTGCTGCCGAAATGTGTGGATAACGCTTCTGCAAATGACTCGTCTGTTGTAATCTCGCATTTGGAGAATGGAACAGAGGGCATTTTCCTTTTGAAAGAAGTAACAGAACAGAGCTGTGCGGAAATCAACGGAAAAACTTTTTACTATGACGATATTTGCGAATATTCTATGTTCGGAGAAGATCATTTTGCTGTTATCTTGTCCGACGGAGCGATTCGTTTCAATGCCGATCTGTTTGACGGTAAAATCACCAGCTTTGCCAATCTTGATGAAGCAGAAGCTAAAATACAGGCAACCATTACAAAGGAATGATTGATATGCCGATACTGAATGTTTGTGATCTATGCAAAACATATCAAGCGGGAGAGGCAGAGGTTAAAGCACTTGACAATGTATCTTTCGCCGTAGAAAAAGGCGAGTTTGTTTCTATCATCGGTCCGTCGGGATCGGGAAAATCGACCTTGTTACATATCCTTGCCGGTATTGACCGCCCCACCTCCGGCAAGGTGTATGTAGATGGTGAGGATATATATGCCAAGAGCGAAAAGGAGCTTGCCTATTATCGCAGACGAAAGGCGGGCTTAATCTATCAGTTTTATAATCTCGTTCCCACTTTGACGGTTGAGGAAAACATAACGCTCCCTTGCCGCCTTGATAAAAAGAAAACCGACAAAGAAACGCTTGACCGATTGCTGGATACGCTTGGAATGAAAGAGCGAAGAAGTCATCTGCCGAGCCAGCTTTCAGGCGGTCAGCAACAACGCTGTGCCATAGGCAGAGTTTTATTTACAAATCCTGCGCTTATGCTTGCCGACGAACCGACAGGAAATCTTGACAGCAAAAGTGCAGCAGAGGTAATGGAGCTTCTGGGGAGTGCAAATAAACAATACGGTCAAACGCTCATTATGATTACGCACAATTTGGAGCTTGCAAAGTTGGCAGACCGTATGCTTATCATCAAGGACGGTAAGCTCTCGGAGGGATAACTATGGGTGTTTGTATTAAACTTGCAACAAGGAGCTTGCGGAAAAATAAAGGGCGAACGCTGATAACACTTATGGGAATTGTATTGTCCGTCCTCATGGTGTGTACGATTTTTACGCTGTTAAATTCTATGCTCGATTCTGCGATAGATTCCATTATCGAAAAGGACGGAAATTGGCATATTGCCGTGTATAACACCACCGCAGAACAAATAGCAGACCTTGAAGCGGCAGAGGGCGTTTTATCCACCCAAATGATCTCCATTGACGAAAATGATGTATTCCGCATTACACTTAAAAATCCCGGCGAGGTGTACGAATTTGCAAGCCGATATTTAAGTGAAACAACAGAATATTCGTATCACACGGAATTGCTTTCCTATCTCGGGATTTCACAAAGCGAGAGTATTAAGAGCCTAATAATGGGGATTGCCGCCGCTTTGCTTCTTATCATCGCTGTGGGTGCAATTTCTTTGATATACAATGCCTTTGCTATATCCGTTTCCGAAAGGACGAAAGAACTCGGACTTTTATCCTCGATTGGTGCAACCCAAAAAGATATTCGCACGATTGTATATTCCGAAGCTCTTTTACTTGGGACGGTTGCGATACCAATCGGTATAGTCCTCGGCCTTTTGACTTCTTGGGCGTTGCTTGATATTTTCGGAGCATATATGGGGAAAGTCCTCTATGTGAACATTGGTATGCGGCTGCATATAAACGGATGGCTGCTTATGATAACAGCAATTTTCGGTTATCTGTTGGTGTTACTATCCGCCGGTGTTCCTGCTCGCGCTGCTTCTAAAATTTCGATAATAGGCAATCTGAAAGGTGAAAAAGGCGTGATGAAAGTAAAGTGCAGTAACTTTACTTCTTCTGCTGAAAATTTGCTTGCAAAGCGTACTATAAAACGAGAAAAGAAAGCGTTTCGTGCAATAACATTTTCGCTTGCAATCAGTATCTTTCTTTTTGTGTCTGCAAATGCGTTCAGCCTGTATATGCTCTCATTTGTAGAAGCAGAACGGAAGAACATAGGCTACGATCTGCGTATGAACTATTCTATGGAGTTTGGCACGAAAGAATTTGATGAGCTATACAGCTTTGTAAAATCGCAGGACGGCATTGATGAAGTCGGTTGGTTTGCGGAAAGTCCCTCACATTTCCATAGTGTTTTACTTGATTCGGAATGGATAACTGACAGCTACCGAGGCTCGGATTGGGCTACACTTAAAGAAAGCTCCGAATTATATAAAGCTCCGTTTTATATATTCATTATTTCAAATGAACGCTATTCCGAGTTCCTTTCGCAAAATGGACTTAAAAATGATAATTCCGTTTATGCGAGTGCCTTTTATGATGAAATCGACGAGGATAGTAAAAGCACGAGTTTTCCTATCTTGAAAGACGGAAGCTATCACGCCGATGTGCGTTATATGAGTGAAGCAGCGAGTGAACGGCTCAGCCAAGATATTAACGCAAATCCAAATGACCGCTTTGATTATGAGAATTATTACGATACCTTTTTCAGCGTTAATTTTACGGTTGGCAACTATGACTTTCCGCTTGAATTCAGACCGAATTACGGAGGCATCAGTATTTTGATTCCCGAAAGCCGTATGCCTGAGTTTAATGCAGAAATCACAAGCAAGGAAATAATGATACAATCCCCAAACTATGCGAACATTCAAAAAAACACAACGGATTATTTAACGAGCGTTGGTCTTGCCGAAGATGTGTCAATATTCAGTTCTGCTGAAAGCTATGAATCGCAGAGAAACTTTGCCGCAATGATAAAGCTGTTTTCAACTTCCTTTTTAATTCTCTTGACCGTAATATCCTGTGCAAATGTTTTCAATGTCATAACTACGAGCCTCAATATGCGTAAGCGTGAATTTGCGGTATTGCGTTCGGTAGGAATGACGGTAAATAAGCTGTTTGCTATGCTCTGCATCGAAAACCTGCGGAATGGTTTGCTTGCGATCTTAATCGGCGGCATTTCTTCTTTGCCGTTATGCTATCTGATATATAAAAGCATTGTAGTCGGAGCGGTAATTGATTTTGTATTTCCGCTTGGAGCATTTGTAATATCTTCATTGGCTATGTTCCTTATTATGTTTCTTACATCGCTATATGGATTATGGAAAATCAAAAATGGAGATATTATTGCGGATGTCAGAAATGATTTTGTGTGATGATGTAAAAATGATTGTATGAAAAGGCGGTGGCGCAATGAAAAATGAGCATTGGATTTTATGCCCTGCTTGCGGCAGTAAAACGCGTGACAAAATCAGAGAGGACACGGTATTAAAGAATTTTCCTCTCTACTGTCCAAAATGCAAGCAGGAAAGTTTGATCGAAGTTGAAAATTTGAATATAGTTGTCATCAAAGAGCCGGACGCATAGACGCAGAGCCGATGACCTGTGGGATACCTCGCAGATCATCGGCTCTGTTTTTTGAAAAGCAGCTTTATGATTGTTCTTTTGGTTGACTTTCCAATGTGGCTTTTACGGTTGCTTTGATAATTTCCATTGAACGCTCATTACAGCCGTAAAGCATACGGACAAGATTTTCTATTTCGGAATCTTTGGACGGCTTTTCGGGATAGAAAATCGAATCCGCTGGTATTGCAAGTTCCCGGATGAGTTTATAGAGGACATCAAAACTGGGTTTCTTTCCCTCGTTCTCAATCCGATATAAGTATTGCTCGGTAATATCAACTCTTTCCGCCAGCGTTTCCATTGTAATATCGGCACGCATACGAGCAGTTTTAAGGATTTCTCCAAGCGTTTCAGGTTCTTTATGCACTGTCGGTTCACCTCCACATATAATTGTACCTAATTATGTCATGTTGATAATGGCATGGTAATTCAATTATAAATGAACGGGCAGTTCGTAAATTATTGAACTGAATAGAATAACAGCCCCGACAAATAAAAAAACGAGGTTTTGCCGGGGTGTGTAGTTATGCCTATCCCTCCAATTCAGCGTTTTGGTTTGGAGGTTTTTTATGCGCTGGACTGCCGCCAACGCTTCGCTGCTGATTATAAGCAGCGAATATGATTGTATGACTTAGACCGCCTATGCCCCGATGGTACACGGTCAAAAAAAGTCTAAATTTTGCATCGGGATATTATGGTTCTTACCCTGAACCCACAGACCATATTTTATATGACATAAACTATAATGCACTTGTGTTACGGCGATTTTTGCCGTTATGCAGGTGCGTTTTTGTATATAGCAAAACCCCGTTACCACGTTGCCGTTCACCGCCTCCGTCAATCTGAATTTCTCAAATTTCAGATTGATCGGAGGAAACGACTATGGACGAGAAGCGTCCAAAACGCAGAAAAGACAAAGACAACCCCTATACACTTTCCAAACGGCAGGACAAGCATTATCTTTCCTTTCGGGACGGACAAGGTGTACTGCGGGAATTGCTGATAAATAAAGAACTGTTTGAGCTTCTGAATTGCTTTGAACTGGACGATCTTTCATTTCTTAATGAAGTGGATCGGCATTACGAGCATTCAGAGCTTACCGAAGCTACTCTATATGACCGGGCGTTTCTTCTCCCGGAATCGGTTGAGGATGCGGTTCTTCGCAATATGCGGTATGAGGCGTTGCACAACGCTATAAACAAACTGCCCGAAACACAACGGCGCAGGCTCATACTGTATTATTTCAATGGACTTACATACTCCCAAATTGCAGAAATGGAGGGATGCAAATATCAGACGGTGCAGGATTCGATTTATGCCGCTCTGAATAATTTGAAAAAAATTTTGAAATAGTCCCTGTGTTTTAGGCTTTAAGTGAGGAAACAGGTGGAGAGGTACGAAAACTCTCTGCCTGTTTTCCGTTTTGTGCGGTGAATGGGTTTGCTCTTTTACAACTGAATACCCATTCATCAAACACATTCCTATTGCTATTGTGATGAGCATAAGCCACATTAGCGGCTGCGCCACGATTTGCGGAAAACAGAAGCAACGAGATTACACCTATTTTGATTATACGGTCTTTGGCTTTCTGATTTCCGGCAAGGAGCGATAAACAGCCGGCTATAAGTATCGGGAGGCTCCCGGTATGGCGATGATAAGCAATAGGGCTAATGATACTCCTGTTCAGTCACAGTCCGAGCGAGCAGCATTTTTCGTGTGTGAGCCGTCGCAGGCAATGAGAGCAGCCGATAGAGAACCTACCGGGGGTGAGATTCCCGTGGAGCTGGTGAGCCGCCAGCCGTTTGATGACTTCCCATAACGATCCGGGGTGTCGAGGACAAATAGGATCGTTTTTGAAATATGAAATCATACGGCGGGACGGGTCTGCTGAAACGGAGAATGTTTGTATCTTCCTGACCTTAATTCTGTGCCGCTGTTTGATTTCCTACATAGGCGAATATTCGCCTTAAATTCAAAGGAGGTCAAACATTATGAATCAAACATATCTACGAGGTGATATGTATTACGCTGACTTGGGACAAGGGATCGGCTCGGAACAAGAGGGTTATCGTCCCGTTGTCATTATCCAAAACAATGTCGGAAACAAGCACAGTCCCACCGTTATCATTGCTTCTGTCACAAGCAAAACGGACGCAAAGCCGAAGTTGCCTACCCATTACTACATCAACGCAGAGGACGGTTTAGAACTGCCCTCTATTGTTTTGCTTGAACAACTGCGAACCGTTGATAAACGCCGTTTGGGTGACTTTATCGGTCATCTGTCCGATAAGCATATCCGCGGTATCAATCATGCTCTTGCCGTCAGTATCGGTCTGATTGAGAGCATACCGAAAAAGTTAATTCTTTGTCTTTGCAGCGCTTGTGCCGACAATTTCTACGGTTCGGGCGCTTATTCTTTACGCCGGATCGACCCGCAGCAAACCGAAAAAGACACCTGTACCTACTGTAATCAGCGTACAGGGTACGACTACGAGATTATCCCGAAAAACAGATAGGAGGCTGCCTATGGAATCACAAACAGCCTACAAACTGCTATTTGCCGATTATCCCGATGTAGTCAATGTTGAGCAGATGCGTGAAATGCTCGGCGGTATTTGCGACAAAACCGCTTACAGGCTTTTGCGGTCTGGGGAAATTAGAAGTTTCATTGTCGGCCGCCGCTATCGAATCCCGAAGCTCAACATTCTGGAATACTTGGAACTGATAGATAAATCTAATGCGTAAAACCTTGTTTGCACATTTGGCCTGTGGGATTCTTTCTGCTACAATATAAATGTCAATGGCAGATGAATCTACGCTGTACCATTCAAAGGAGGTTTTATTATGGTAGCAGGACATCTGCGAGAGAAAAACGGGTACTATCATATCGTACTCAACTATGTGGATGAATACGGTAAACGGCACACGCCGTCAAAATCCACGGGGCTCCCTGTAAAGGGCAACAAAAAGCGTGCCGAAAAAATGCTCATAGAAGCCCGTTCAGCCAAAGAAGCAGAGTTGGAGGCAAGAGCATTAGAACGCAGTACAGGCAAGGTTTCCACCGATTCCATACTCTTTACAACATTTCTGCTCGACTGGCTGGAAATGATAAAAAAGAATGTGGAGGAAACGACCTACGGGGCGTATTCTATGGGAATTAAGAGCAAAATTATCCCATACTTTGAGGAACACCACCCCGGCCTGCTCTTACGGGAGATAAAGCCAAAGCACATTCAGGACTATTACACCTATGAACTGACGGTGCGGGGCGTTTCCGCAAACACGGTGATACACCGCCACGCAAATATCCGAAAGGCGTTGCAGCACGCTTTCAAACTTGGTTTGATTGACACGAACCCGGCGGATCGCATTGAACGGCCGAAAAAGGAAAAGTTTGTCGGCAGCGCCTATGAGGAAGATGAGCTAAACCGTCTTTTTGAGGTGGTAAAGGGCGACCCCATAGAGCTTGGCGTTATCCTCGGCGCATTTTACGGACTGCGCCGCAGCGAGGCTGTAGGCTTGAAATGGGATGCAATTGATTTCAAGAAGAAAACAATCACCATACGGCACACAGTAACGCAGGCGACCATTGACGGCAAAAGCAAGATTATCCAAAAGGATCGGACAAAGACCAAAGCAAGCTATCGCAGCCTGCCCCTTGTGCCACCGTTTGAGGAAGTACTGTACCGCCTGAAAGCGGAGCAGGAGCTAAACCGAAAGCTGTGCGGCAGGTCGTATTGCCGGCAATACACCGATTATATCTATGTCAACGAGATCGGAGAGCTTGTAAAACCCGGCTATATCACCCAGCATTTCCCGCTTGTGCTTGAAAAGAACGGTATGCGGAAGATTCGTTTCCACGATTTGCGGCATAGCTGCGCAAGCCTTTTGTATGCAAACGGTGTCAGCTTGAAAGAAATTCAGGAGTGGTTAGGACACAGCGACATTTCGACCACTTCAAACATTTATACGCACTTGAATTTCGCCTCAAAGGTTGCGTCTGCCAATGCGATTTTGGGTGTATATCCCTCCAAATAATCGCAATGTCCCTCCAATGTCCCTCCTGAAAATGAGCTGCAAAACGGCGAATTTTCTGTTGTTGGAGGGGCGTTACATAACCGGAGCAGAGCATAAAGAAAAGCCCGCAAACCCCGATAAATCAAGGGTTTACGAGCTGTTAAGGTCTGGTGCCGGTGGTGGGACTCGAACCCACACACCCTTGCGGATAACAGATTTTGAGTCTGTCTCGTCTGCCAATTCCGACACACCGGCATTTATATTTTTAAGTCGTCTCCCGATGTCCTGTCCGAGAAATCGGAGGGACATCGTGGAGGGACATTAAAAGCAAGTTACATATTCAGTTTTCAAAAAACCTTGTAAAATCAAGGGTTTACGGAACGGTGGTATGAAACGGCGAAGTAGATTTTGAGTCCACTACGTCTGCCAATTCCATCACACCGGCAAATGTGACGTATGTTATTATACAATATCGAAACAATAAAATCAAGTGTTTTTTGCGAAAACCCGAAAATTCACAATCTGTACTCAAAATCGGCGGCGGAATGTGTTAAAATCTTTTTGTAAAATAAAGGAAAGGACGTTTTAAGCTTTGAGTTATATATGCTTTGATAACGTTTGCAAATTTTATAAAAACGGCGATAATATAACCCGCGCGTCGGACGGCATCAGCTTTACCGCAGAAAAGGGTGAGCTTGTGGTGATTGTGGGGCCGAGCGGTGCGGGAAAGACCACCGTGCTTAATATGCTGGGCGGCATGGACAGGTGCGACAGCGGCGATATAATTTTAGACGGCGAAAAGGTAAGCGAATACGGCACCCGCCGCCTTACC
>URGH01000056.1 GCA_900547305.1 uncultured Oscillospiraceae bacterium
GATAGAGCGCAGTCTGAAAATCTTTGATTTTCGAGCGAGCGGCATTCCCGTCCAAAAGCGTGTCGACTTTTTCGACACGCTTCGGTTATATAAATGTAACCTAAAATAAGCATAATATTATTGAGGGTGATATTGTGTTTAAGGTAGATAACGAGCTTAAAAGCGCGAATATTCCGCGCACGGTGCGATTTACAGAGCCGCTTTTTGAAAAGCTGAATAAAACGGCGGCGGAAAACGGTATTTTATTTAATTTATTGGTTTTGCAGTGCTGTAAGTATGCGCTTGACGATATGCGGGAAAACGAAAAATAACTGTCCTATAAAGCAAAAGCCGATGTGCGGTTCATCCGTAAATCGGCTTTTATAATTTTATTCGGAATTATCGGTGTATCAGGGATTAAGATAATCGGTCTGAGCGGTAAAATCAAGCGCCTGCTCCGAGTACTCCTCACGTTCACGCCAGGCTTTAATAATTTCTTTAATATTCTTTTTAATAATTTGCCTTGCGTTTTCGCGCGAATAATTGTATTTTGCGGGGTCGCTTTCGGTTTTGAATTTTACCTTGTTTCCGTTTATCTCAAACAGGTCCTCGGCTTTGTAATAAAGCGCGTGAAACGCTTCGTCGCTTACAGAACTGTTTTGACTTTTTGTAAGCTCGGCTATGTATGGCACAGCCGAATCGGAAAGATAACCTAAATATTCCACGTCAAGCTCCTTTAAAATGCCGCTTTTGTACGCGTTTACATTGTAGCTTGCAACCGTGCGGTCAACATCGCAAAACCCGGTAATAAGACCGATTACGGCAAAGCAGCAAATTGCGCATTTTGCGGCGGGAAACCTTTTTATATACATAAACAGTATCATTATAATAAAAAGCAGGGCAACTGCAACCATAAAAATGCTTGTGAGCAGGCGCAGCCGCGTAAGACCGTAATAGCCTATATATAAAAACATTTTTGAAATTGCGGTGGCGGCAAAGATAAGCGAAAAAGCGCATATAAGCGTGGAAGTTATACGCACCGAGAGCGGTATAGCGGCGGTATCGGTGCGTTTTACAAGGCACATAACAGCACCTACCGTAAAGAAATTCATGCCGCAAACCCCGCAAAGCTCAAAAAAGCCGCGCCTTGCGTAGCCTGCCGCCGTAAAGGAATATCCCGCTGGCAAAATCCCCGAAAAGCCGCTGAAAAAGTATGCCGTTTGCGAAAGCAGATAAACAAGATAAACCGCCGATAAAACAGAGCAAAGGGTAACGGCGGTAACGGGCGGCAGCGTTTTAATATCATTATAAACCGAAATGCCGAAATTTTTGGCTTTAAGCCCGTTTTTCGCCGCGAAAAGCATAGAAAACAGGTAGACCGCCGCCGCAGCGCCGAGCAATATTTTAAGAATAAAAATACCGAAGCCTGAAAAAACCGAAATAATAAGCCCCTCAAACGCTGCGTCCGCGCTCATAAGCAACGGAAACACCACAACCAGAACGGGAACAGAGAGCAATATGCCTATAAGCACCTGCTTGTTGATTCCCTTGAAATTTTTTTCCTTGCGGTAGCCGCCGTAGGAGCGGAACGGCACCGTTATGTTATCAAACGGGTTAATAATAAGCGTGTTAAGCGCGCCCATTACAGGTGAGGAAGTTTTATCCGCCGTGAAAAATCCCGAAACAAAAACGCCGTAAAGCGCGACTGCGGCTATGAAAAACAGTATGTTAAGCAAGGTATCATTATAAACCGAGAATATAACCGAAAAGCCGAGCGAGCAAAACCCGCAGAAAACCGTGAATACGCTAAAGCGTTTGCGCTGCTTTATCATATACGCCGCGGTAAGGGCAAAAAGCAGAAAAAAGGACGCGGTAAAGCCTGCGTTAAACCCGCTGAAAATTGATAAATGCACAAAAAGCACCGAGCATATAAGCGTTACGGCGGCAAACACCGTGTCTCTTTTGTGCCAGAGGGGTATGTTATTTAATGAATTATTAACTGCCGTATCGCACATTATTCATCACTCCTGTATTCAAGTATATCGCCGGGCTGACACTCTAATACCTCGCATATTTTTTCAAGGGTTGAAAAGCGTATTGCCCGCGCCTTGTTGGTTTTGAGTATTGAAAGATTTGCCTGCGTTATGCCCACCTTTTCGGCAAGCTCGCCCGAGGATATTTTCCGCTTTGCCATCATAATATCAAGATTTATTATTATCGCCATTTGTACCACCCTATATTGTAAGCTCGTTTTCGTTTTTAATTTCTATTGCCGCGCAAAACACGTTTTTAATAACTCTTAATATAAGGGCGAAAAAGCCCGCCGCCGTTCCCACAATATAAAACGGCAGGTAAAAATACCCGCTTGCAAGGGTTATAAGCGCCACGGCAACGCAGCACCATGAAAGTATGCGCAGAAATTTTACGTTTTGCGAAACGAATACTTCCGATTTTAAAATATTTTTAAGCAGCAACCTGAGCGTTAATAGCGCCGCCGCGGCAAACGGCAGGCAGCAGTAACAAACAGTTATAAGCACGGTTTTAAGCGCTTGCGTTTTGCCTGTTACTTCAATGTACCACCCCGCAATAAACGGAAGAAATATACCGACGGCTATTGCCGCGGCAAAAATAATATCGGTAAGAATTAGGGAAAGCTTGGTTGAACGCTTGGAGTTCCACATAAAAATTCTCCTCTTTTTTCAAATTTTGTGATTTTATGGTAGCACACTTTTTATCGTTTGTCAATAAAAATATATTGAAATTTAATAACAAGTTGAAATTGGTTAAATAAGTGTTGCGGAAAATTTCTTTTTTGCGTAAAAACCTTTGCGTTTTGGAAAAATTTATATTATAATGATATACTGAGGATAATATATGGAGGGAGCGGACGAATGAGGACGAATTTTACGGTATCGCTTGCGAAAATAATTTCGGAATTTTCGCTGGAAACGCTTAATATGCCGGCTAACCCCGAAAAAATACAAATATCCACCACCGAGGTAAACCGCCCGGGCTTGCATATGGCGGGGTATTTTGAGTTTTTCGATGAAAAGCGAATACAGATAATAGGCAAGAGCGAGGAAAGCTTTTTACTGCGGTTCACCCCCGAAAAGGCGGAAAAAAGGCTGAAAGAATTTTTCTCCCACAAGCCGGTTGCGGTGGTTATATGCCGCAATATGCAGGTAGATGAGGTATACGCGAAAACCGCCGCGGAATACGGCGTGCCGCTTTTGCGCACGGCAGAGACTACATCGGACTTCACTTCTGCCCTAATAGCCTTTTTAAACTTAAATCTTGCGCCGAGGGTTACGCGCCACGGTGTTTTGGTGGAGGTTTACGGCGAGGGAATACTGTTGCTGGGCGAAAGCGGAGTAGGTAAAAGCGAAACCGCAATTGAGCTTATAAAGCGCGGTCACCGCCTTATAGCGGACGACGCGGTGGAAATACGCCGTGTATCAAATAAATCGCTTGTGGGCACTGCACCCGATAATATAAGGCATTTTATTGAGCTGCGCGGAATAGGTATTATTAACGCGAGCCGAATTTTCGGCGCGGGCGCGGTTAAGCTTACCGAGAAGATTGACCTTATAATAAACCTTGAAATATGGGATGTAAACAAGGTTTATGACCGTATGGGGCTTGATAACCAGACCACGGCTATATTGGGGCTTGAAATACCGTCGCTCACCATTCCGGTAAAGCCGGGGCGTAACTTAGCGGTTATAATTGAGGTTGCCGCAATGAACAGCAGGCAGAAAAAGCTCGGGTACAACGCGGCGCAGGATCTTCTCAAACGTCTTGGTATGACCGACGAGCCAGAGGACGTAAGCACAAACGAAACGGTTAATCCGTTCTGATAATTTTAAAACAGGAGTGTAAATAAAAATGTATAAGCTTGGAATTGACCTTGGAGGAACGAATATTGTTGCGGGAGTTGTAGACGATAATTATAAGATAGTCGCAACCGCGCAGGTTAAAACAAACTGCCCCCGCCCGGCAGAGGAAATTGTGGCGGATATGGCTGTTGCCGCAAAGCAGGCGGTTGAAAACGCGGGACTTAAACTTTCCGATATTGAGGCTATGGGCGTGGGAACACCCGGAGCTATAGACCCGGTACGCGGAGTGGTATGCTATGCTAACAACCTTGATTTTTACGATGTGCCCATGGCGGCTATGCTGAAAGAAAAACTGGGCGTTGATTTTTACATTGAAAACGACGCTAATGCCGCGGCATACGGCGAGTATATTGCGGGCGCGGGCAAGGGCTCGAACGATTTTATAGCAATTACTCTGGGCACAGGCGTCGGCGGCGGCGTTATAATTGACGGTAAGATTTATTCCGGCTCAAACTATGCGGGCGCAGAGCTAGGCCATGTGGTTATAAATATGGACGGTGAAATTTGCACCTGCGGCAGACAGGGCTGCTGGGAAGCATACGCATCTGCTACGGCGCTTATCCGCCAGACAAAGCAGGCTATGATAAGATACCCGAAATCAAAAATGTGGGAGATATGCGGCGGAGATATAAGCAAGGTAAGCGGCAGAACCGCATTTGACGCCATGCGCGCGGGCGACGATACCGCAAAGCGCGTGGTTGACAGATATATTGAATATGTTGCAATAGGTATTTCCAACAATATAAATATTTTCCAGCCGGACGTTCTGTGCGTCGGCGGCGGAATTTCAAAAGAGGGCAGTACCCTTATAGACCCGATTGTGGCTTATGTTGAGGGTGAAAACTACGCCCGCCACATTGCGAAGAAAACGCAGATAAAGGCGGCGGCTCTCGGAAACAACGCGGGAATTATAGGCGCGGCGTACCTTTGCGACCTTTATAAATAATTAAACCTTGGGAGTGGCTTTATGAGCGCAGAAGCATTGGCGGATTTTCTTAAAAGCGAAAATATCGAATACAGGCAAAACGAGCCTATGCGGGCGCACACTACCTTTAAAATCGGGGGAGACGCGGATGTTTTTATAATTCCCGCCTCTCCCGCCGCGCTTATTTCAGCCGTTAAAAAATGCGCCGAGCTTGAAATTCCGTATTTCATTTTGGGCAACGGCAGCAACCTTTTGGTGTCTGACGGCGGAATAGAGGGTGCGGTTATAAGCCTTGCGGGAATAAACGGTATTTCGGCGAAGGGTGAAAAAATTACCTGCGGTGCGGGGGCTATGCTTTCCTCTGTCTGCCTGAAAGCCCTGTCATTATCTCTTACGGGGCTTGAATTTGCCTACGGAATACCCGGAACTGCGGGCGGCGCGCTTTATATGAACGCGGGCGCTTACGGCGGGCAAATGGCAGATGTAATTGAAAGCGCCGAGTGCCTGACTCCTGCGGGAGATATAAAGACCCTTAAAAAGGAAGATATGCGGCTCGGCTACCGCAGCAGCGTATTTAAAAAGGGCGGGCTTATAATAATTTCTTTGACCCTTGCTTTAAAAAAGGGCGATAAGGCGGAAATTAAGGCAGAAATGGACGAATTGCTTAACCGCCGCAAGCAAAAGCAGCCGCTTGAATACCCCAGCGCGGGCAGCACCTTTAAGCGGCCCGAGGGGTATTTTGCGGGCACGCTTATTGAAAAAAACGGCTTAAAAGGCTTAACCGTCGGCGGCGCGCAGGTAAGCGAAAAGCACGCGGGGTTTGTTATTAACCGCGGGGGCGCAACGGCTGCCGACGTAAAGGCGCTTATAGGAAAAATACAAAAAAAGGTTTTTGAGAACGACGGAGTAATGCTGGAACCCGAGGTTATTTTTACGGGGCGGAACGGAGACTGAAAAAATGGAATTGTTAATAGTAACTGGAATGTCGGGCGCGGGAAAATCGCAGGCGGCAAACGCGCTTGAGGATATAGGCTTTTATTGCGTTGATAACATTCCGCCGGCAATAATACCCTCGTTTGTGGAGCTTTCGGCGCGCAGCGGCGATCTGCTTAATAAAATGGCGATTGTGACCGATATGCGCGGCGGCGTGCTTTTTTCGGAGATTGACGGGGTACTCGGCAACCTTAAAAAGAATAATATTGAGTATAAAATACTGTTTTTGGACGCGGCTGACGACGTGCTTATACGCCGCTATAAGGAAAACAGGCGCAAGCACCCGCTGGCGGACGGCAACGATATGTCGGTAGCTGCGGCAATTGCGAAAGAGCGCGAAATGCTTAAAAAGATCCGCTTTTCGGCAGATTATGTGGTTGATACAAGCCGCATTTCAATAGCGCAGCTAAAGGTTCAGCTTTCTAATATTTTCTTCGGCAGCGTGAGCAACGTTTTAAAAATTCAGTGCAAGTCCTTCGGGTTTAAATACGGCTCGGATACAGAGGCGGATTTGGTGGTGGATGTAAGATGTCTGCCCAACCCGTTTTATGTTGAGGAATTAAAGGAAAAAACGGGGCTTGATAAGGAAGTGCGCGATTACGTTATGGCAAGCGAGGACAGCAAAAGGTTTCTCGACCGCCTTTTGGCGTTTATAGATTGCGCCGTACCTATGTATGCAAAGGAGGGTAAAAGTCAGCTTGTAATATCCATAGGCTGCACGGGCGGAAAGCACCGCTCGGTCACCTTTGCGGAGCTGATAGGCGAGCATTTGCGCAACGAAAATTACAACTGCTCCATAAACCACAGGGATATTTACAAGCACTGACAGCTTTATGTCCTTTTGCAGTGAGATTAAAAACGAGCTGATTTCGCTCAAAACACATTCCTGCTGCCGTTTACCCTTAATTTACGGCTTTATGCTTTTCAGCCGCGCGTTTTCGCTTAAACGCATTTCAATGCAAACGGGCAACGAATGTGTGGCAAAGGCGTATGCGGAGCTTATAAAAAGCACATTCGGCGCCGCGGCGGAAATAACCTGCGGCGGCACAAAACGCCCGACCTATAAAGCCGAGGTTACATCCGATACGGACAGGCTTAAAATTCTGGCGGCGTTCGATTTCGGGATAAACGAAAATTTAATAGACCGCGGTTTACTTGCCCGCGACTGCTGCCGTCAGAGCTTTATCAGAGGGGCTTTTTTAGCCTGTGGCAATATTAACGACCCTGAAAAAGAATATCGCGCGGAGTTTGCGGTTAAAAACGAAAAACTGGCGGATGAATTTTTACTTTTGCTATCGGAATTAAATATTCAGATGAAAAAAACACCGCGCGGCACTGCCTTTGTGCTTTACACAAAGGAAAGCGGAAGTATAGAGGATTTACTGACAATTATGGGGCTGCCGCACCGAACGCTTGATATTATGGATACCAAAATAATTAAAAGCGTTAAAAACGCGAGTAACCGCCGCAGCAATTGCGACAGCGGCAATATTTCAAAAACGGTTGAGGCGTCTGTCAGGCAGCGCGCGGCAATAGAATATCTTGAAAAGGCGGGTCTGCTTGAAAGCCTGCCGCCCGAGCTTGTAAGCGCGGCAAGGCTGCGGCGGGATAACCCCGATTTGACACTTAAAGAATTATGTAAACTGGCTGACGAGCCGCTGACCGTTTCGGGGCTTAACCACAGGCTGCAAAAAATAACCCGAATTTACGGGGAAACAAAGGCGCACAGGGGGTAGAAGCATATGGATTTCGCTCATTTGCACGTGCACACCGAGTACAGCCTGCTTGACGGCTGCTGCCGCATAAAGGCGCTTATAGACCGAGCGGCAGAACTTGGGCAGAAAAACCTTGCAATAACCGACCACGGCGTGATGTACGGTGTTATTGATTTTTATAAATACGCCGTTTCAAAGGGAATAAACCCCATAATAGGCTGCGAGGTATATGTTGCGCCGCGCAGCCGCTTTGAAAAGGTAAAGGGAGTGGACTCGCGGTACACCCACCTTGTGCTTTTATGCCGCAATAACGAGGGCTACCGCAACCTTATAAAGCTGGTTTCTTCCGGCTTTACAGAGGGCTTTTACTCAAAGCCGAGAATAGATAAGGAGCTGCTTAAAAAATACAGCGGCGGGCTTATTGCCCTTTCCGCCTGCCTTGCGGGGGAAATTCCGCGGCTTTTAAGCTCGGGCGAATATGAAAAGGCAAAGGAAACAGCGCTTTGGTTTGAGTCTCTTTTTGGCAGAGGCAATTATTATTTGGAACTGCAGGACCACGGAATTGAGGAGCAGCGAAGAATAAACCCGCAGCTTTTAAGAATTTCGCGGGAAACGGGAATACCGCTTGCAGCCACGAACGACGTGCATTATATTAAAAAAGAAGACGCGCGCCTGCACAAGGTGCTGCTTTGCATACAAACGGGTACTAAAATAAACGAAGAAAACCCGATTGAATTTAAAACGAACGAATTTTATTTAAAATCCGCCGAGGAAATGGCGTCACTTTTCCCCGAAGCGCCCGAGGCTATTGAAAACACGGTAAAAATAGCCGAAAATTGCCGCGTTACGTTTGAATTCGGCAAAATAAAGCTGCCGAGGTTTGATATAGGCGACAGGGATCATTTTGAATATTTCCGCAATAAATGCCTTGAAGGCTTGCACCGAATTTACGGCGAAAACCCGAAAAAAGAGGTTACCGACCGCCTTGACTATGAGCTGGGCGTTATAAACCGAATGGGATATGTTGACTATTATTTAATAGTAGCAGATTTTGTGAATTACGCGAAAAGCCATAATATACCCGTAGGCCCCGGGCGCGGCTCGGGCGCGGCGAGCCTTGCGGCTTACTGCATTGGAATAACGGGAATAGACCCCCTGAAATACGACCTTTATTTCGAGCGGTTTTTAAACCCCGAGCGCGTTTCAATGCCCGATTTTGATATTGATTTTTGCTATGTAAACCGCCAAAAGGTAATAGATTACGTTATAGAAAAATATGGGTCGGACAGGGTTTCGCAAATTGTCACCTTCGGCACTATGGCGGCGCGCGGCGCCGTGCGGGATGTGGGCAGGGCGCTTGACGTGCCGTATGCCGTGTGCGATAAAATTGCAAAGCTGATTCCGCAATCGCTTAATATGACTATCGAGCGGGCGCTTTCAAGCTCACCGGAGCTTAAAACGCTTTATGATAACGATAATCAGGTGCACGGGCTGATAGACACGGCAATAGAGCTTGAGGGTATGCCGCGGCACGCCTCTACCCATGCGGCGGGGGTGGTAATATCCGATAAGCCGATAGCCGAGTATGTTCCCCTTGCCGTAAACGACGAGGCGGTAGTTACCCAATACACAATGACAGCGCTTGACGAGCTGGGGCTTTTGAAAATGGACTTTTTAGGGCTGCGCAACCTGACCGTTATTGCCGATACGGAAAAATATATAAGAAAAAAGCAGCCGGATTTTGATATTGAAAAAATACCGCTTGACGATAAGGAAACCTATAAAATGATGGGCGCGGGGCTGACCGACGGCGTTTTCCAGTTTGAATCGGAGGGTATGAAAAACGTGCTGCGGCAGTTCGGCCCCGAAAGCATTGAGGACCTGACCGCAATACTTTCTCTCTACCGCCCGGGACCTATGGACTCAATACCGAAATATATTCACAACCGCCACCACCCCGAGGACGTGACTTACCCCACGCCGCTGTTAAAACCTATACTCTCGGTCACTTACGGGTGCATTGTGTACCAGGAGCAGGTAATGCAGGTGTTCCGCACGCTTGCGGGCTATACCCTCGGCAGGGCGGACATTGTGCGACGCGCAATGGCAAAGAAAAAGCACGACGTTATGGAGCGGGAACGGCAATTCTTTATTCACGGCGAAAAGGATGAAAACGGCAATATTTTATGTAAAGGCGCGGTTGCAAACGGGGTAGACGAGCAAACGGCAAACAAGATTTTTGACGATATGCAGAGCTTCAGCTCATATGCGTTCAACAAGGCGCACGCCGCGGCGTATTCCTTTGTGGCTTACAGAACGGCTTACCTTAAATGCCACTACCCGGCTGAATATTTTTCAAGTCTTATGACAAGCATGATGGACAGCCCGACAAAGGTTGCCCTTTATACCGCCGACTGCCGCAAAAACGGCATACGGGTGTTGCCGCCATCGGTCAATTCATCGGGCGCGGGCTTTACACCCGACGGAAACGCCATACGCTTTGGGCTTTTGGCGGTTAAAAACCTCGGCACGGTGGTTATAAACAGGCTTATAGCCGAGCGCGAGGAAAACGGCGCGTATACCTCTATGTACGATTTTTGCCTGCGCAATTACTCACGCGAATTTAACAGAAAAGCGCTTGAGGGGCTTATTAAAAGCGGCGCTATGGACGGGCTTGAGGATAACCGGAGGCAAATGCTTTATAATATAGACGGGGTGCTTGCCGCTGCGGAGGATGAAAAAAAGTACTCCGCAAAGGGGCAGATGAACCTTTTCGGCGAAATGGGAGCGGACGTTTCCTTTAAGCCGATAAAGGCGGAGGAAATGCCGCGGGAGACCCTTTTGGCGCTTGAAAAGGAGGCTACGGGGCTGTACCTTTCGGGGCACCCGATGGAGGAATACACTGCGTTTACCGAAAAATCGGGCTTTGCCCGCGCGGCGGACGTTGCGGCGCACCGCTACCCCGATTCAAAGCGGCTGACGCTGGCGGGCATAGCAGACGGGCTTAAGGCACGGCAGCTTAAAAACAACAGCATTATTGCCACCGCCTTTCTTGAGGATATGAGCGGCTCGGTGGGGCTTACAATTTTCGCCGCGGCATATACGCAGTTTCGCAATCTTTTAACTTCGGGCGAGCCGGTAACGGTGAGCGGCAGAGTTTCCGAGCGGGAGGACAGAGAGCCCGAGCTTGTGGTGGAGCGGGTGGAAAAAATACCCGAAACCGCAAAGGGAAAAGCGGCTAAAAAATACAAAAGCGGGCTTTATTTAAAGGTGAAATCACAGTCGGGCAGAGAATTTGAAGAGGTAAAGCGGCAGCTTTCACTACACAGCGGCAGCACCGACGTTATAATTCTTTGCGCCGATACGGGCAAAAAGCTCGCGGTACCGCCGAGTTTGCGAATAACGCCCTCGGAAACGCTTTTTAACGCGCTTAAAAGCCTGCTGGGAAATGAAAATGTTAAATTTATTAAATAAACGTAAATAAAAGAAAAATACTGTTGAAAAAAAAATTTGAATGTGTTAAACTCTAATTTGAAGATGTATATGGAGATGGTTAAGATGAAAACGATAGGTGTGCTTACAAGCGGCGGAGACGCGCCGGGAATGAACGCAGCCGTTCGCGCGGTTGTGAGAACAGCAATAGCAAGGGGTATGACCGTTAAGGGTATACGCCGCGGATATAACGGACTTATTGAGGGAGATATTATTGATTTGGACGTTCGCTCGGTATCGGATATAATCCACCGCGGCGGAACGGTGCTTTACACCGCAAGAAGCCCGCGCTTTAAAACCGAAGAAGGCATGCAGGAGGCAATTGCAAACTGCAAAAAGCACGGCATTGAGGGTATAGTTGTAATAGGCGGCGACGGTTCTTACCGCGGCGCGCGCGATTTATCCTTGCGCGGAATACCCTGCGTAGGCGTTCCGGGAACTATTGATAACGATATTTCCTCAACCGAATACACCATAGGCTTTGATACCGCTATGAACACCGCCATGGAAATGGTTGATAAAATAAGAGACACCGCTCAATCGCACGACCGCTGCTCGGTTGTTGAGGTTATGGGCAGGCGCGCGGGCTACCTGGCGCTGCAAAGCGGCATTGCCGTGGGAGCCACCGCTATTTTGGTGCCCGAGGTTGAGCATTCTGTTGATGATGTCATCGCAAAAATAAGGGAGACCCAGAAAACCGGCAAAAAGCACTTTATAGTGGTTGTAGCCGAGGGCGTGGGCGGCGTTGAGCAGATAGCCCAAAAAATTGAGGAAGTAACCGGAATAGAGTCAAGAGCTACCGTTTTGGGTCACGTTCAGCGCGGCGGCAACCCGACCGTTCGCGACCGCGTTGTTGCAACCCAGATGGGCTTTGCCGCGGTAGAGCTTTTAAGAGAGGGCAAGGGCAACCGCGTTATAGGTATGCAGAAGGGCGAAATTGTAGATTTTGATATTTACGAGGCGCTCAATATGAAAAAGCCGTTTGATGACGATATGTACGAAATCGCGCATATTACTTCTATCTGATTTTACTGCCCGGGGAACTCTTGGTTCTTCGGGCTGAATTTTATTTTATCGGAGGTTTAAAGGTGAGCGGAGAAAAGGTAATGGTAGGAATGAGCGGGGGAGTAGACTCCTCTGTTTGCGCGGCGCTGCTGAAAGAGGCGGGCTATAATGTCTCGGGGGTAACACTGCGCCTTTATGACGGCGAGGATTACAACGCCGGGCTTACCAAAACCTGCTGTTCCTTATCGGACGTGGAGGACGCGCGCGCGGTTTGCGTGCGGCTGGGTATTCCGCACTACGCCTTTAATTTTAAGGAAAGCTTTGAAAAAGAGGTTATATTCGATTTTATAAACGAATATATAAACGGCAGAACGCCCAACCCCTGCATTGAGTGCAACCGCAAAATAAAGTTTGATAAAATGCTGCGCCGCGCCGAAACGCTGGGGTATGATAAAATCGCCACGGGGCATTACGCGCGTATAAAAAAGGCGGAAAACGGCAGATACCTGCTTTCCCGCCCGACGGATATAAACAAGGACCAGACCTATGTGCTTTACTCAATGACGCAGGCAGAGCTTTCAAAAACCCTGTTTCCGTTAGGCGACCTTACAAAGCCGCAGGTGCGTGAACTAGCCGAAAAGCACGGCTTTGTAAACGCGGCAAAGCCCGACAGCCAGGATATTTGCTTTGTGCCCGACGGCGATTACGCGGGCTTTATTGAGCGGACTACGGGTAAAACTGCCGCCGCGGGGGATTTTACCGACGAAAACGGAAACCGCCTCGGCGAGCACAAGGGAATAATAAGGTATACAATAGGTCAGCGCAAGGGGCTGGGCATTGCGCTCGGTAAGCCCCGCTTTGTAATTGAGAAAAACGCCGAAAAAAACACGGTGGTTTTAGGTGATGAGGAACGGCTTTTCTGCCGAAAGGTACTGGTTGAAAGGCTTAATTTTATCCCGTTTGATACGCTTGAAAACGAGATGCGGGTAACCGCAAAGCTGCGCTACCGCCACATAGCGCAGCCCGCCGTTATAAGACCTGACGGCGATAACGTTATAATAGAATTCGACGAGCCGCAGCGCGCGCCGAGCCCCGGGCAGGCGGCGGTATTTTACGACGGCGACACGGTAGTTGGCGGCGGAACAATAGTGAAAGGGTGGGACTGATGAACGCTGTTATTGAAAAAACAATGAAAAGCCTTGAACGCAACAATATGAAGGCATATTACGCCGAAAACAAGGCGCAGGTTTGCGAAATAGTAAAGGGTATGCTTTTCCCCGGCGCGGTTATAACCGCGGGCGGCTCTGTGAGCTTAAACGAGAGCGGAGTATGGGATATTTTGAATGTTCCCGAATATAAGTTTTTTAACAGATTAAAGCCCGGAATTTCAGAGGAAGAGCGCCTTGAAATTTTCCGCGCGGCAATAGGGTGTGATTTCTTTTTCTGCTCGTCAAACGCCGTTACCGAAAACGGCGAGCTTATAAATGTTGACGGAAACGCAAACCGCGTGTCCTCAATCTGTTTCGGACCCAAAAAGGTAGTTATGGTTGTAGGTGCGAATAAAATTGTAAAGGACGTTGATGAGGGGATTCTGCGCGTAAAGAAAACAGCCGCGCCTATGAATACGGCACGGCTGAATTTAGACGCCCCCTGCAAAAAGCTGGGGCACTGTGTATCCCTTGAAAAAAGCGAAAACCCGAAGATGACCGACGGCTGCTGCGGCAGCACCCGCATTTGCTGCGATTATTTGGTTTCGGCAATGCAAAGGGTAAAGGACAGAATTAACGTTATAATCTGCGCGGAAAATTTAGGCTATTGAGACAGCTTTTTTTCATACCCCGGAAAAAGCTCATCGGCAAACCACACTTCCTTAACGTGAAACTCTTTCCCGTTAAGGTAATTAAGTATTCCCGCGTCGGAGGAAAAGGTGAATTTAAGGCGGTAAGAATAAAGCGCCTGTCGGGAAAATCCCGCCTTTTTATCCGCGCCGAGCCGTCCGTACTTTCCGTCGCCCAAAAGCGGGTGACCGACGGACGCCATATGCGCCCTTATCTGGTGGGTTCTGCCCGTAAGCAGGTCAATATCCAAAAGCGACAGTCCGTTTCGGCTCTCTATAACGCGGTAGCGCGTTTTGATTGTGAGAGCCGAGTCGGTCTTTTTTGTTTTAAGGTAAACGCGGTTTTGTTCGGCGTTCTTTTCAAGAAAGCCCTCAAGCGTAGCCTCTTTTTTTTCGGGTATTCCGTGAACCACGGCAAGGTAGCGCTTTTCAAGCTCGCGCGATTTTATTTTATCGCATAAAATTCTCAGCGCCTCGGCGTTTTTTGCGGCTATTACTATTCCGCCGGTATTGCGGTCTATGCGGTTGGCAAGGGCGGGGCGAAAGCTGTTTTCGTCCTCGGGGCGGTATTCTCCCTTTTCGTAGAGATACCGCTGTATTCTCGCTATAAGGGTATCGCCGTATTCGTTTTTATCGGGGTGAACAAGCAAGCCCTGCGGTTTATCCGCAAGCAAAATGTTTTCATCCTCATACACAATATTAAGCTTTGACGGCGCCGACATAAAGTCATATTTCGGCTTTTTACTTACGAAAAATTCATCGTTTATATATGCTTCTACCGTATCCCCCGCGCACAGCCTTGTGTTTATCTGCGCGCGCTTGCCGTTTACCTTTATTCTTTTGAGTCTTATATATTTAAACATAAGCGTTTGCGGCAGCTCGGGGCAGTTTTTGGTTATAAATCTGTCAAGCCGCTGCGACTCATCGTTTTTGGTTACTGTAAAAATTTTCATAAAAAAGCCTCGTGTTATCTTGAAAAAGTTTATTTTGTGTACTATAATATAATGAAAGAACTTCGGGAAGGAGTGCCGTAAATGGCAAAAAGTGTTCATAGCGGACATCGCAAAAGAGTAAGGAAAGACTATCTGTATAACGGATTAAACGAAGCGACCCCGCCGCACAAGGTTATTGAATATATCCTTTTTCACTCTATTCCGCAAAAGGACACGAATGAGGTTGCGCATGAGCTTGTGGAGCGTTTCGGCTCGGTTTCGGGAATACTTGACGCCCCGGTTGACAGCCTTATGAAGGTAAAGGGCATAAGCGAGGTATCGGTATCGCTTTTAAAGCTCATTTTGCCTGTTGCAAGAATTTATCAGAGCGAAAAAAATTCAAAGGATAAAACCGTTAAAAGCTATGAAGAAATAGCACGTTTTATTTTGGGGAAATATTTCGGTTATGACAGCGAGGTTTTTTCAATTCTGTCGCTTAGCGCCTCGGGTAAGGTGTTGGGGTTTGACGTGCTTTCAAGCGGAAATGTTTCCGAGGTAAGCGTGTCTATGCGGGATGTTGTTGAAACCGTGATTAAAAGAAAAGCCGTGTGTGCCGTTATTGCGCACAACCACCCCGGCGGCGTGGCGCTGCCCAGCGGTGATGACGTTAAAATTAC
Organism: uncultured Oscillospiraceae bacterium; assembly: GCA_900547305.1. Lineage (GTDB taxonomy): Bacteria > Bacillota > Clostridia > Oscillospirales > Acutalibacteraceae > UBA737. Next base: position 15,452 of record URGH01000056.1, read on the forward strand.
CGAAATGATATTTAATGCCTTAAAGCATATAAACATAGCTTTGATTGACCATATTATAATTGTGGACGACGATTATGTTTCCTTGGCGCAAAGCACATGCTTCGATTATCTTTTTAAGGGCGGCGAAGCTCCCACATCCGATCCGAACGAACAATCGGAGCCCGAAGAAGAGGGCGCGGAAAATCAGCCGGAAACCGAAGAGGATTGACTCTCTCGCGGTTTTTGTACAGCCCGACTTATATTTTTGAAAGCGATTCGGCTACTCTATAGCCGACGCCGTTTTCGGTGAACAGGTACAGCGGATTGGCGCTGTCCTGTTCTATTTTTTTGCGCAGATTCGCAATATTAACCCGTAAAATTCCGCTGCTGTCCGTCGCCTGCGCGCCCCAAACGCTTTTAATTATAAAATCGTAGGTTAGCACCCTGCCGGAATATCTGCAAAGCAGAGTTAAAATTCTGAATTCGTTTTTTGTAAGGTGAACCTCCGCGCCGTCAACCGTTACAAGGCGGTTATTAAATTCCACCTTAAGCCCGCCGCATAAATAAACGTCTGAAACGCTTTCCCCTCTTGCCTGCTCAAGCGCTTCAAGCCTGCGTATGCAGGCGCGCACGCGCGCCGAAATCTCTCCCGATAAAAAGGGCTTGCGAATATAATCGTCAGCGCCCGAATCCAAAATTTCGGTTATCGCGCGCTCGTTTTCTGCGGCGGAAACGGCTATCACCGCGCCGCAGCCCGATGAAATGGCGGTTTTTATAAGTCTTATACCGTCCGGGTCGGGGTAAAGGGGGTCGGTTATTAAAATATCGGGCGGATTAGCCGATATTAAAGCGCCGCATGCCGTGGGGTCAGCCGAGCTGTAAAGCTCATATCCGCAGGGCGAAAGCACGGTTTTTAAAAGCCGCGCGTTTTGCCTATCGCGGTCGGAAATAACTATTCGCCTTTTCAAGCCGTCACCTCAGATCTATTGTTCTGCCGCTCTTGCCGCCACGCTTTCGGCAGAGTAATAATTTTCTTCAAGTATAAAGTCCTTAATTTCTTTTTTCGCGGTTTCAAGGTCGTAAACATAATACCAAACGCCTTTGATTATCTTGCCGGAGGACGGAATGTTATCGTTCGGAATACTCAGCTGCTCAAATTCGGGGGACGCCACAAGCCCCCATGAGCCGAGTGAGATAATGTCGTTTGTAGAAAGCGAGGTTTCGCACTCTTTTAAGAACATTTCCGCAAATTGCGGCAGCTTTAGCGCGCCCATGCTTTTAGCCTCGTTAAACATAGCCATAAGCACGGTTTTCTGTCGGTTTCCGCGCTGCACGTCGCTGTCTATATGCCGTATTCTCGCATAACAAACCGCCTGAGCGCCGTTCAGCCGCTGTGTGCCTGCCGCTTTAATATCGGGGCATTTCATGCCGAGCGAACGCATTTCGGGGAAAATATTTTTGTTAAGCTCGTTTTTTTCCGCCTCGGTAACGGTTATATCCACCCCGCCTATGTAA
>URGH01000057.1 GCA_900547305.1 uncultured Oscillospiraceae bacterium
CTCATCCGGTAGAGCGCCACCTTGCCAAGGTGGAGGTAGCGAGTTCGAGCCTCGTAATCCGCTCCACGGGACGCTTAAAAGGCTTTAAGCGTCCCTATTTTTTAAAGTTAATACGGCACCATAGCCAAGCGGTAAGGCAGAGGTCTGCAAAACCTCCATTCCCCGGTCCGATTCCGGGTGGTGCCTCCAAAAATCCCGTCCACTTAAGTGGGCGGGATTTTTTACTTATTACTTATTCACTCTTACTTCAAATGATCGGTAACGGGATTTTTTTGAGAGGTAATAAGTGCGGCGTCGGCTTCGCCGCTGAATTAACAGAATTCGGTACAAATACAGATTATTAACAGATTCATTCGTTATATTAAAAGCATTTATTCTCCGGCACAGTGGGCGCTGCGCATTCATAAAAAAGCGCTTGAACTTATGTTAAGTGCTTTTTCGGTTGCGGTATAATACTGTCTCTTTACCAATAATAATTTTTATGATATAATTTATCGGTAAAGACAATGTAAGATGTCATTTTGCGTTATAAATCATCTGAATTCAACACAAATCGCCGACTGTGTTGTTCAGTGCGCCTTTATTTTATGGTATTATAAAGCCATCAAATAAAGGAGGCAAAAAGCCATGAACACAGATAAAATTTATGCGGAACAACTCGCCAATGAATACGCGCCCAAGGACACCTCAAAGGTCGTTGCCCTCCGCAAGCTCGACCTAAAAGCAAAGCGCCCCGCAAACATTTTCACCTATACGCTCGGTGTGATCTCCGCCCTTGTTTTCGGCACTGGGATGTGCCTTACTATGGGTCAGATAGGCAGCGCTACGGTCGGCTCTTTTGTCTTGGGCATTATCATCGGTATTGTCGGCATGGTCGGTATGGGCGTTAACTATCCGATTTATAGGCACATTCTTGAAAAAGGCAAGAAAAAACATGCCTTTGAAATTATTGAACTCGCCAAAGAGATCAGCGAGAAATAAGCCGTGAAAAAGGCGCTTGTGATTTTAAATAAATTCCTACGCCCGCCCAAATGGGTGCTGTTTTCGGTGCCGCCCATTGTTTTTGCAGCTCTTATTTATATTTTCATAACAAGGCAAAATAACAGTGCGGCGGCATACCCGATTTATGTACTGTCGGCATACTGTCTGACCATTATTACACTGCCGTTACCAAGACTGATACGGAATGTAAGGTTAAGCGTTATGCGGCAGATAAACGGTACGGCGTTCGGCGGCAGATATGTAAACGACCTTGCGTTTCGGGGCAGCGTCGGTATCTTTCAAGGGATGACAGTAAATTTTATTTATGTGCTGTTCCGCGTCGTTGTGGGGATTCGGTATGCGTCGGTTTGGTTTATTTCCATGGCGGTTTATTATTTGGTGCTGGGCGTTCTTCGCCTCCTGTTGATTTTGAGCTATTATCACAGAACCGAAATTGACGGGCTGCGCTGCTACCGTCGGACGGCGCGGCTGCTGCTTTTGCTCAACATCCCTATGGGCGGCATTATTATACTCATGATACTGACAAACTCCGGTTATTCTTACCCGGGCTATGTTATATACCTTTCGGCAATGTACACTTTTTATACGGTGATAGATTCGGCTATTAATCTTGTAAGGTTTCGCAGGCTTGGCAGCCCTATATTGTCCGCGGCAAAGGTACTGAATTTTATTGCCGCCTTAATGTCGGTTCTCGGTTTGCAAACGGCGATGATTGCGCAGTTCGGGACGGAAGACGACCGTTTTCATAAACTTATAAATACCGTTACCGGCGGAACGGTTTGGTTCTCGGTAATTTTTATCGCCGCTTATATGCTGCACCGTGGCAAAATATTAAAAATGAGGTGAAACCCATTGAACAAATCCAAAAGTAAATATTTTGCTACTGCCGCCCGTATGGACGAGGCGTTTTTGGAATTAATCGAGAAAAAGGATTTTGCCTATATCACGGTAAAAGAAATCTGTGAAAGGGCAGGGGTCAACCGTTCCACTTTTTATTTGCATTATGAAACGGTCGGAGACCTTTCGACGGAAAGCGCACAGCATATTATAGATGATTTTGCGGCATTTATGCCGCATGATACCGTCGAATTTCTTGAAAGGCTCCAATGCCGTCCGTTGGAAGAGCTTTATCTTATCACTCCTGAGTATCTGACTCCGTATTTGACATACATTAAAGAGCATCGGCGTATTTTCAGGGCTACCGTAGAGCGGGCGTCGGTTTTAAGGATGAATGACGCTTACGGGGCATTGAACCGTCATGTTTTTATACCGATTTTAAACAGGTTTCAGGTGCCGGAAGAGGATAGGAAGTATGTTATGCAATTCCATATCAGCGGTCTTATGGCAATTATCAATGAATGGCTGAAAGAAGACTGCAAGGACAGTATAGAGCATATTATTTCTGTTATGCAGCAGTGTATCAGGCAGAAATAAAAAACCAAGGGCGAGTGAATATCGGTTACGATTATTGAGAACGCACATAATTTACAGACTAATTATCCGCTTTTGCACTTGATCTTGCAAAACAGCTTGAAATATGGTATATTAGTTACAGCGATATACGCCGAGATGCATTTTTGGGATTCGGATATGAATAAAACTGAGTTTGTTGCCTCGGTCGCAGAAGCCGCGGACACAAGCAGGAAATACGGAGGGCTGCCGCAGGGCGGCTTTTCAACAGCATTTCAGTTAGCATATCCTAACCGACTGGGGATGATAAAAATGACTCTCAGAGAGCTGAAGGGCTATAAAAGAGACACATTACTCGGAGCGCTCGGAGCGTTTTTGATGCTTGCGGGAGATTTGTGTCTGAGCATGATTCCGGCAAGTCAGGGCGACAGCGGCCTTTTTGCCCGTGAAGGATATCTTAACGGTTCGTGGCAGCAATGGAGGCTGCCCTTGCTGATTGCTACAGGGCTTTGCGGCATGGCGCTCGGCTTTTTCACGGTGCGCGTTTCCTACCGTAAGATACAGCCGCAGTACCGCAAAACCCGAACGGCGGTTCTTGCGGGCGGAGTAATTTACATAGCCGCAGCCGGGGCTTTGCACCTTTTTATCGGCAGTCTTGCAGACTGGACGACCGTGCTTTCCCCGCTTCTCGGGCGGGATGAAACGGCGGCGCTGATACAATCGTAATATGCCCGACTTATGCCTGCAATGCTCATTGCCTATGCGGGCATGATACTGCTTATTCTCGTAAGCGCCTTTGCGGTGCTGACGAAAAAGACCGTTCTGCCGCGGGGAATGTTTGCGGTTCATATGATCGTTTTTCAGATCGTATTCGTGTTGATTCCTGATATTCGGCAGGCATTTGGCGCAGATATTTCTACATGGGATTTTGTTTTGAGCCAGGGTTCGGGCAACGCGGCGTTGTGCATATGGATGCTTGCGAATGCCGTTTGGGCAGGCAGAAAAACGAAGACAGCAGAGTGAAATTGCGGGGGGTATTTGAAATGAAAGAAATAATTCTGAAAACAATTATTGAAGGCTTAGGACTCGGGGTTTTGCTTGTTTTGGTCTGCGCTGTCGGTATTCGCGGGGGTGCCGTAGGCATGGTGCACCTTTACAGCCGCGAGGTACAGGATCGCTGTGCGGAGCTGGGACTTACAACGCACGAGAAGATAAAGCGGAACGCTTTGCTTTTCAAGGCGCTTTGCATTCCCGGCTATATTGCATATGTGTTGATCTGCGTGTATGCGGTAAACGGCGCGAGCGGATTTCTTACAGGATTTTGGCAGCTGCTCGTTATTCTCTCGGTCATGAACCTGATTGACCGTTTTCTTGTTGACGGTTTTTGGGTAGGGCACACAAAGGCGTGGACGATTCCCGGTACAGAGGATCTGAAGCCTTACATTACCGCAAAGGACAAATGCAAAAAATGGATTTTCGGCATGGTCGGAATGGTAATCATATCGGCGGTGTTATCGGGGCTAATGATGATATTTATCCGTTGAGCGGGGAAATAATCGGTATGTTGAAAATAAAAGTTCCATGTTAAAAAAGTAAAAGAAGCGGGAACGGATATAACTTACAATAATAAATTAAAAAACTTAATCAATCGGATTATGCAGTCATTGCGATATTGGAAATCCCAAAAGTAATTTCAGCGGATATGAAAGGCTTGAATTATCGGGCGGCGTGTTTTATAATAACAACAGCATTGAAACAGACAATACAATCAGGCTACAATGCTTTATATGTGTGATTTATTTGTCTCAAATATCTGATAATGAGGGTTGTTTTATATGGCGATAAATGCAAGCGATAACTTTTTTATTAAAGCAAAGCCCGTTTGGGCAAAGGGACTTGAAACGGAAAAAAATATAACCTTGGGGCTTTATAAAAAAATTTTCTGTAAAGGCGAAAACGCCGTTTTAAAAATTGCGGCTTCGGGCTTTTATAAGGCGTATTTGAACGGGGAGTTTTTTTATTTCGGCCCCGCAAGGTGCGCGCACGGATATTACCGTGTGGATGAAATTAGGCTTCCGCTTAAAAACGGCGTAAATCACATTGCGATAGAAACCGTTAATTATTATGTGAACAGCTTTTATGCCCTCATGCAAAAGGGCTTTATTGAGGCGGAGCTTACGCTTAACGGCGATCCTGTCGCTTTTACACATGAAAGCGGCGAAAACGCCTTTAGGTTTTATAGGCTTTGCGAACGCATAAGAAAGGTGCAGCGCTACAGTTACCAAAGACTGTTTGCCGAGGCTTACAGCCTTACGGAGGAGTATTGCGGCTGGCGAACGGGTAAAATTTCAGAAAATGCGTCGGCGCGGCAGCCCGTTATTACCGAAAGCAAAAATCTTTTGTCGAGACGTATACCTCTGAATGAATTTACCCCTGTTTTCCCCGACCGCAAAGCGGGCTTCGGAACGGTGAAAATCGGGGTAAAGCCCGAAAAATATAAAAAGGACCGCTCGCTGATTTACATAAAAAATCCCGAGAGCGGCAATTTAGAGGGATTTTTTGAAAACGAGCTTTTAGAGCATTTAAGCGACGAGGCGCAGGAAATGCCGACCGAAACGCTTAATACCGAAAAAGCCGATTATTCGGGGAAAACGGTTCTTAAACCGTACGAGTTTGAAATTCTCGAATTTCCCTGCGAAAAGACAGGCTTTATAACGGCTGATATTAAGTGTCGAACGGACAGCACGGTTTTTTTCCTTTTCGACGAGATACTGACCGACAAGGGCGATATTGACCCGCTGAGGCTTGAGTGCTGCAACGTAATTAAAATAAGCTTAAAGCCGGGCGAATATCATTTTATGTCCGCCGAGCCGTACGGGCTTAAATACATAAAGCTACTCTGCGCAGGCGGCGGGGCGGAGGTAGACGGTCTTTGCATTACTCAAACGGTATGCCCCGTACCGATAACGTTTGATTATAAATCGGATGATGAAGAAATCAATAAAATACTTGACGCCGCGCGGGAAACCTTTATTCAGAACAGCTTTGATTTATTTACCGATTGCCCCACAAGAGAGCGCGCGGGTTGGCTGTGCGACAGCTTCTTTTTGGGCAGGGCGGAAAAGCTGTATACGGGTGAAAATCTTATAGAGCGCAATTTCCTTGAAAACTTTTTACTGCGGGATAATTATGAAAATATCCCGAGCGGGATGCTGCCTATGTGTTATCCCGCCGATGTGGACGGCAACGGGTTTATACCCAACTGGGCAATGTGGTTCATTTTGGAACTGAAAGACTTTAAAGAACGAACCGACGACGGCGATTTTATATTACGGTTTAAGAATAAGGTATATAGGCTGCTTGAATGGTTTAAGCAGTATGAAAACGCTGACGGTCTGCTTGAGCGTTTGCCCGGGTGGGTATTCATTGAGTGGTCGAAAGCTAACGATTTTGTGCAGGATATTAATTTCCCGTCGAATATGCTTTATTCTTATACTTTATGCGCGGCGGGGGAGCTTTTCGGCGACGGAGATCTTCTGCAAAAGGCGGAAAAGCTTAAAACGGTAATACGCAACCGCTCCTTTGACGGCGAGTTTTTCAGGGATAACGAGGTTTATAAAAACGGCGCCGCTGTATCTACCGAAAACCGCACCGAAACATGCCAGTATTACGCCTTTTTCACGGGTGTGGCAACCAAAGAGCTTTACCCCGAACTTTGGCAAAGGCTTGTGAACGAATTCGGTCCCGATAGGGTGAAAAACGGCGGTTATCCGGAAATATACCCCTCCAACGCTTTTATAGGGAATTTTCTGCGCTTGGAGCTGCTTTGCAATAACGGGTGCTGCGCCGAGCTTTTAAAAGAAATAAAGGGATATTTCCTTTATATGGCGGATATTACGGGAACTCTTTGGGAACACAAGGATACCTGCGCCAGCTGTAATCACGGCTTTGCCTCTTATGTCGCAAATCTGATACAAAAATCGGAGTTATCTCTCAAACCGTGATTGACCGTTAACGGTCAGTAGCTTTTATAAAAGCCGAGAAAACAAGTATTAAGAAAAATAATTAATATTTCTTGTTCTGCAATGCTACCTCGGTATTGTAAATTGCCTGAACTGCCGCTTTATCGTAATTTATAACTATATATGTATATATAGCGTCAAAAATGGTAAGCTGAGCGATTCTTGAACTCATTCCGAGTATTGAGTGCTTTGTTTCATCGGATTTGGTAAACAGCGCTATGTCTGCCGCCTCTACTATGGGGGAGGCGGCATAGTTTGTTACGCAGATCGTGGCGGCGTTGCCGATTTTCGAGAGCTTTAACGCCTCTACAATATCCTTTGAGGAGCCGGAGTGCGATATACCTATCGCAACGCTTTGCCTGTCTAAATGCGAGGCGATTATCGCCTGCATATGGTTATCGGTGCAGCTTTGCGCATCAAGCCCCAGCCGCAGGAATTTGTGCGCAGCATCCATAGCTATCGCCGCAGAGTTTCCAAGCCCGAAAACCGCTATGCGGCGGGCGTTCATTATCAGCTTTGCGGCGTTTTCAAGCGCCGTTTCGTCAAGCACGCCTTCGGTGCTTTCAAGCGAGACGGAAATATCCGCTATGCGCTTTTTAAATATTTCAAAGCAGCTGTCGGTTTTCTTTATTTCACTGCTTACGGTTGAGGCGTTTCCCAGCTCCCCCGCAATTCCTATTTTAAGCGCCTGAAAGCCCTCGTACCCTAAGCGGCGGGAAAAACGCACCACCGTCGCGTCGCCGCAGCCGCATATCTTCGCAAGCTCGGTTACGGAGCATTCGGTAATATTGCGGCTGTTTTCAAGAATATAATCGGCAATTTTTTTCTCGGCTCTGCCCATTTCGGGGTAGAGCTTTCTTATTTTATGAACGATAGATTCCATTGTTCGCCTCATAATGAAAATATTTTTCATTATTATACCATTATTTTAAAAAACAGTCAATAAAATAAAAATAAATTTCATTTTACTGTTGCTTTTGTCTCTTGAATTTGGTATTTTAAAAATATGAATATAAACGGGGGGATATTATGCTTAATTACAAGGTGAAAATAGGTCTTGTGCCTATGCGCCGCAACACGACCAACCGACCTGCAAAAACCTTTTTAACCTGGGTTTCAGCAGAGGAGCGCGGTCACAGATTTGTTGACTACATAGAAAAAAACTTTAAAAGCGAAAATGTAACCTTTACGGACAGTAAGGGACTCGGATGTTCCGATTTGATTTTCGACGATAAATCCGCAGCCGAACTGGTGGAGCGTTTCAAAGCGGAAGAGGTTGACGCCGTTGTTATTATAAACTGCAACTTCGGTAACGAAGAGGCGGCGGCGGACATAGCAAAGGCTCTCGGAAAGCCCGTGCTTTTGTGGGCGCCGCTTGACGATGAGTATTATGAGGACGGCATGCGACCGACCGACTCGCAGTGCGGGCTTTTCGGGGTTTCGCGCCAGTTTCAGAGATATCATATTCCGTTTTCGCATCTTCCCTGCTGCCGCGTTGAGTCTGATGAGTTTAAATCGGGCTTTGACAGCTTTGTGCGCGTTGCCTGTATGGTTAAAAACTTTAAGGGCATGCGCATAGGTCAGGTTGGAACACGCCCTGCTCCGTTCTTCTCGGTCATATGGAACGAGGGGGAGCTGATGGAGAAATTCGGTATTAAGATAATTCCCATTAACTTTGCGGTTATCGAACAGAGAATGAGAACTGCCGAAACGGACTACGCCGACGAGATAGCGGAGTATGAGCAGTATTTCCTCACAAATTATGAGCTTGACGATCTGACGCCGAAATACATAAAGCCCATGGCGACAATGACCGCTATGTATAAGCATCTTTTTGAGGAGTTTAACCTTGACGTTCTGTCGGCTGAATGCTGGACCGCAACGCCTATTATGTTTGACGGCTTAGCCCCCTGTGCGCTTTACGGTTTGCTTAACGAAATGGGACTTATGGTTTCGTGCGAAAGCGATATACACTGCGCTATGACAATGGCGCTTTTGAAGTGCGCAACACTCGGTAAGGGCAGACCGCTGTTCGGCGAGTTTACGGTGCGTCACCCCGAAAACAGAAACGCCGAGCTTTTGTGGCACTGCGGACCGTTCCCCGTAAGCGAAATGGCTGAGGGCACAAAGGCGCGCCTTGTGAATCAGCGCGCATGGCTCAGAGGAAGAGACGGCGAGTACACGGTTGCCCGTATAGACCAGGAGCACGGAGATTATATGATACTGCCGCTTATTTGCCGCACGACAGAGGGACCGCAAACCCACGGCACATACATATGGGGCGAATTTGAAAATCTTCAGGCGGTTGAAGACAGACTGCTTGACGGACCGTACATTCACCACTTTGTTGAAATGCGGGGCGATTACCGAAAAGAAATTAAAGAATTCTGCAAGTATTTTCCCAACCTTAAGGTTGACGAAACGATTAAATAATTTAAAGGAGACAGAGAAATGCAATATCAGATGAACGAATTTTTATTTGCAATGATATTAACCGAGCTTGAGGACGCGGTGGGCAAGGAAAACTGCTCTACCCGCGCGATAGACAGGGTCACCCACAGCGTTGACTATTACTGGCTTTCCCGTATGTGGGCGGACCGCGGCTGCCGTATGCCCGAGGCCGACATAATCGTATGCCCCAAAGACGCCGAGGAGGTTTCAAAGGTAGTTAAAATAGCCAATTACTATAAGCTCCCAGTTACCACATGGGGTGCTGGCGGCGGCACGCAGGGCGGCGCTATACCGGTTTGCGGCGGAATACTGCTTGATACAAAGCGTATGAACAAAATATACGAGGTAAATACCGAGGGTATGTACATAGAGTGCGGCACGGGCGCTATATATAAGCATATCGAGTGGGCGGCAAACGAGGTAGGCAAGGCTACAATGCACTATCCCTCAAGCCTTACCTGCTCAACCGTGGGCGGCTTTTTGGCGCACCGCGGCATAGGCGTTTGCTCCACAAAATACGGCAAAATTGACGATATGGTGCTGCAAATGGAGGTTGTACTGCCGAACGGCGATATAATTAACACCTCATCCGCACCTAAGCACGCCGCAGGACCTGATTTAAACCAGATATTCATAGGCTCCGAGGGTACTCTCGGTATTATAACAAAGGCTCAAATCCGCATTTTCGACCAGCCCGAGGAGCGCCGTTTCCGCGGATTCTTATTCCAAGATATGACGGGCGCTTTCAAGGCGGCGCGCGAGCTGTTGCAGAAGTTCAAGCCCTCTGTTATGCGCCTTTACGACGAGGCGGAGACCGCTTCGCTTATAAAGAAAATAGTAGGCGTTGAAAGAAAGGGCGCGTTTATGAACGTTGCTTACGAGGGCGACCGCGAAATGGTAGAGGTTGAAGAGAAGATACTGCTTAAAACCTTTGCGAAATACGGCGCCGAGGATATGGGCAGCGACTACGGCAAAAAGTGGTGGGACGAAAAGATTACATTTTTCTACCCCGGCTATATGATGGATATTCCGCAGATGTTCGGCACAATGGATACCATTGCTCCCTACGGAAAGATTGAGGAAATCTACTGGGCAATGAAGGAAGCCATTGAAACGAACTTCCCGCAGGCGAAGTTTATAGCCCACTTCTCGCACTGGTACGAGTGGGGCGCAATGGTTTACGACCGCTTTATTATTGACGGTAAGGATGTGCCCAAGGATCCGGTTGAGGCGCTCCGTCTTCATCAGGCTGTATGGACTTGCGGCGTTCGCACGGCATTAGCCCACGGCGGCGTTGTAAACGACCACCACGGCGTCGGCATTAAGCTCGGAAGACTAATGAAAGAGCAATACGGCCCTGCTATGCAGGTGTTTGAGGGTCTTAAAAAATCGCTTGACCCGAACGGCATTATGAATCCGTTTAAGTTAGGTCTTTAATAGGGGGAAATGAAAATGAATTTATCTGATAAAGCTAAACAGCATGTTGATTCCTGCCGCTTTTGCTGGATGTGCCACCATATCTGCCCGATAGGCAACGCCACAGGTCACGAAAGAAGCACCGCACGCGCACGCGCGCTCGGTATTTCGCTTGTAAACCGTAACGCTATCGAGCTTTCGGAAATAATGGATAATATTTACGAGTGCTGCACCTGCGGCGGCTGCGTAAACGTTTGCGTTACCGGCTGGGACCCGGTTATGTTCACAAAGGAAACAAGGCTTAAGGCGGCGCTTGAGGGCGCACTGCCCGAGTACATAAACAAGCTTGTGGATAACTGCCTTGAAACGGGCAATGCCTACGGCGAAACCGAAATTTCAGCCGAGCTTAAAAAGGCAATAGAGTCTCACTCTGCCAAGACCGATACGCTCCTTTATTTGGGCGTGGACGCACGGTATAAGGCAGCGTGTCAGGCAGTTAAGGCAATAAAGGTGCTTGAAAAGGCGGGTGTGGAGTTTACAGTGCTTTGCGACGAGCCTGCAAGCGGTTCGCAGCTTGATTTCCTTATAAGCGCGGCAGATGAAACCAAAAAACAGATGGACGCCGCGGCAAAGGTATTCGGTGATTATAAAACGGTAGTGCTTTACGACCCGAACGACGCTAAAACCGTAAAACAGCTTTACAAGGAATACGGCATAGAGGTAGAGGCGAACGCCGTTACATATACCTCGTTTGTCGCCATGCTTTTGAAGGACGGCAAATTAAAAGCTCATAACACCGGCAAGACGGTCGTTTTCCAGGATCCGTATCAGCTTTCCCGCGACCTTGAGGAAACAGAAGAGCCGCGCGAGATAATAAAGGCGTATGCCACCTTGCACGAAATGCTTTTAAACCGCAGGGAAACGGTTTGGGCGGGAAATATTTTAATGGCTGAGTATCTGCCCGAGGTTATAAAAGAAGTTGCCGCGCGCAGGCTTTACAATGTTGAAAGCATACACGAAACCGCGGTTGTAACCGCCGGTGTTTCGGAATATGCGGCGCTTAAATCCGTAGAGCAGGATAAAATTGAAATTTTGTCTATCGAAGACTTGATTTTGGGCTAAAGAGGTAATAAAATTATGTTAGTGACATTACAGGAAATAATCGGAATGGCGGAAAAGGGTAATTACTGTATACCCGCTTTTAACGTATACAATACCGAAACCGTTATGGGCGTGTTTGACGCGGCAGAGGAGGCAAAGGCTCCTGTTATAATGCAGGTTTATCCTCGTCTTTTCAATGAATATGTAGGCTATTATTTAGCCCCCGCAATTTTGGCGGCGGCTAAAAAGGCAACCGTGCCGGTTTGCTTTCACCTTGACCACGGACCGAGCGAGGCTGAGGTTATGAAAGCGTTAAGGCTGGGCGCTACGGGCATTATGCTTGACGGTTCTACACACCCGTTTGAAGAAAACGTTGCGCTCACAAAGCATATCGTAGAAAGCTGCAAGGCGATAGGAGTAGGCGTTGAGGGCGAGCTCGGTCACATAGGCAGCGTTAACGACGACGCTATGGACGAATTTACAAGCCCCGAACAGGCGGCGGAATTTGTAAAACAGGTAGACATTACCTGCCTTGCGGTGCTTGTGGGCAACGCGCACGGTCATTACAAAAAGCCCCCGAAGCTTGATATCGAAAGAATAGCCGCAATAAGAACGGCAACGGGCGGTATTCCGCTTGTTCTGCACGGCGGCTCGGGCATACCGGACGACCAGGTTAAGGCAGCCATAAACGCGGGTATTCGCAAAATGAATATCGGAACGGACGTGTGCTGTGCCTTTGCGGACGGCACGCTTGAAAGCCTTAACGACCCGAACAGAAGCCTTGCGGTTGATATGTTTATGAAAAAACCGATTGAAAGCGTAAAGAAATTGGCGCTTTCAAAAATAGCCCTTACGGGTGCTTACGGAAAGGCAAGATAAAATGAACAAAGCAGTAGGTATCGGCGCGTGCGTTATGGATACGCTGATAAACGTGCCGAATTACCCCAAAGAGGATACAAAAATGCGCGCCGAGTCATCAAAGCAGGCAGGCGGCGGTCCCGTTGCAACGGGGCTTGTAGCTGCAGCAAGATTAGGCGCCGAAACAGAATATATCGGCGTTTTGTCCGACGACGCGGGCGGCAGCTTTTTAATAAAGGATTTTAAGAAATACGGCGTTAAAACCGATAATATCGAAGTGCTTTCGGGCTACCGCTCCTTTACCTCGGTTATATGGCTTTCTGCTAAAGCGTCAAGCCGCACCTGCGTGTTTGATAAGGGTAATCTGCCGTCTTTGAAACTTAATGATGAGCAGAAAAAAGCTATAATCGGCGCCGACCTGCTTATGATAGACGGCAACGAAATGTCGGGTGCGTTGGAGGCTGTAAAAATCGCGCGTGAAAACGGGACAAAGGTGCTTTATGACGCGGGCGGGCTTTACGATAATGTGGAAAGCCTGCTGCCGTATGCCGATATACTTATCCCGTCCGAGGAGTTTGCGCTCGGTATTACGGGTGAGAAAAAGGCGGAAAACGCCGCTAAAAGGCTATATGAGAAATATAACCCCGACGTTGTGGTTGTGACCGAGGGTAAACGCGGCGGCACGCTTTATGACGGAACACGCCTTACCGCTTACCCGGCATTTTCCGTAAAGGTTGCCGATTCAAACGGCGCGGGCGACGTTTTTCACGGCGCGTTTGCCGCAGGCTATTTAAAGGGCTACGATTTTCTTAAATGCTGTTATTTCGCAAGCGCGGTATCGGCTGTTAAATGCACCGGCGTGGGTGCCAGAGAAAGCGTACCCGATTTTGAAACGGTAAAAAAATTTTTGGAGGAGAACGGTTATGAACTTTAAAAAAACATACAAGCCGAAAAACGGCTATACGCCCATAAGCAAAATAGGCGAATGTTCTTTGAAAATGCTTGAATTCGGTATGATAGAGCTTGACGGCGGCGATTTTCTGGAATATTATACCGACGATAAGGAAACCGCCTTTATAATGCTTGAGGGTCACTGCGACGTTGAAGCGAACGGCGGAAAGTGGGAAAACATAGGCAACCGCAGCACCGTTTTTGAAAACAGAAAAGCCGAGAGCTTTTATATGCCGCGCGATCAAAAGCTTACAATTACCGCAAGAGACCACATTAAAATTGCGGTTTGCGCGTCTTTAATAGAAGAAAAGACCGAACCGCAGGTGCTGCGCGAGGATCACGTTGTGTTAAAGCTGTTGGGAGATGTGCCTTATCAGCGCGAGACCAGCTTTATTATAGACCAGAACTCAAACGCCAAGCACTTAACGGTAGGCGAGGCTTACGTTACCGAGGGCAACTGGGCAGGCTTTCCGCCCCACAAGCACGATGTGGACGATATGCCGAAGGAGTGCATAGCAGAGGAAATTTACTATTTCCTGTTTGACCCCAAGCAGGGCTTTGCGGTGCAGTGCCTTTATACGGCTGACGGCAGCATAGATGAGGCTTACCGCGTTAAAAACGACGAATTGGTTGAGTTCCCCTACGGCTATCATACCACCGTGGCAACGCCGGGGTATAAAACCTATTTCCTGTGGCTTATGGCGGGCGACCACCAGGGCTTTAACAGAAGCAGTGACCCCGACCACGAGTGGATAGAAAAGAAATAATACATAGGGGCTGTTATTGCAGCCCCTTTTGTGATAATATATAGGAGAGAAACTTATGCTTGATACTCTTAAACTGAAAAACCCCGATATAAAGCTTTATTCGGTAAACAGCGAAGAATTTAAAACCTTCGGCAGGGTTATAACGGGACTTGATACCTCGGAAATAATTAAAGCCGCCGAAAAAATAAGCAGACCGTCGGAAGGCTCTGCTTATACGCCGAGCGAGGAAAGCTTTGAAAAACTTATTATCGCAGATGAAATCAAGACAAAGTATTTCGGCACATTGCCTACGCAAATAGGTTACTGTCACGGACACAACAGCCTTTTAAACGCCGCTGAATGGCATATGTCAAGCGAGATCAACATTGCCGTAACGCCGCTTGTCTTAATTTTGGGGCATATATGGGATATGGAAAACCGAGAAACCGAGTCCTCAAAGTTCACGGCGTTCTATCTGCCGGCAGGCACTGCCATAGAGGTTTATGCAACAACCCTGCATTTCTGTCCGTGCGAGGTGGAAAATGGCGGCTTCGGCTGCGTTGTGGGGCTGCCGCTCGGCACCAATACGCCGCTTGAAACAGAAGGTCCCGACCCGCTGCTATTCCGCAAAAACAAGTGGCTTATAGCTCATAACGACAATAAGGCGCTGATATCCCGCGGCGTACTTCCCGGTATTTCGGGAGAGAATTTCAAAATAAAATATTAAGGATTTTTAAAATGCAGGTATTTACAGCCACACTTAACCAAATGCTGGTGCTGTTCATTTTTATGGCGCTGGGTTTTTTCTTAAATAAAAAACGGCTTTTGCCGCTTGATGATTCGGTAGTGCTTTCAAAGCTCGAAACCTACGCCTTTGTGCCGTGCCTTGTTTTTTCGGTATTTTATAAATACTGCACGGTGGAAAATTTCAAACAAAAATGGACATATATGCTTTACGGTGCGGCTGTTATGGCGGTATCTCTGCCGATAGGCATTGTTTTGGCAAAATTCTTTGCAAAGGACGGCTACCTTAAAAAAATATATACATACTCCTTTGCCGTTGCCAATTTCAGCTTTATGGGCAACGCCGTGGTGCTTGGAGTTTTCGGCGAAAAGGTGCTTTTCGATTATATGATATTCACCCTGCCGCTTAACCTTTATGTTTATTCTATCGGTACGGCTTCCTTAATTCCGACCGAAAAGGGCGGAAAAATCAGCGTTAAGACCTTTGTGAATCCCATTTTTATCGCGCTTATTTTGGGCGCTGTGTGCGGTCTTTTTGCCGTTCCGCTGCCAAAGTTTATAACAACGGCAATATCAAGCGCGGGGGCGTGTATGTCGCCCCTTGCAATGCTGCTTACCGGCTTTGTTATAGGGGAATATAACCTTAAAACCCTTGCAAGCGATAAAAAGGTCTACTTAGCCTCGGTTATAAGGCTTATAATACTGCCGTCCGCTTTTATGGCGGTACTGTTGCTGCTTAAAACCGATAAGGATATAATAAGGGTTGCCCTTTGCGCTACGGCTATGCCGCTCGGTCTTAACACGGTGGTCTTTCCTGCGGCATACGGCGGCGATACAACGCCGGGCGCGGGAATGGCGCTTGTTTCTCACTTGATTTCGGTTATTACAATACCCGTAATGTTTTCAATTTTTATTTAGGAGGTAAGTGTTTTGAAATACCTACTCGGCATTGATTTCGGCGGCGGAGCGTCAAAAGCAACGCTTATAGATGAAATGGGCAATATTGTTGCCGAAAGCACGGCGGAATATCCCACCCTTTACCCCGAACAGGGCGCCTGCGAGCAGTCGCCCGATGACTGGATAGCGGCGCTTTGCAAAAACACCTCAGAGCTTTTAGAAAAATCGGGGATAAACCCCGCCGATATACTCTGCATAGCGGTAGACTCCGCCACACATACATTTTTACCCTGCGATAATAATTTTGTACCGCTTATGAACGCGGTTCACTGGACGGACACGCGCTCCCGCGCCGAGGCTAATGCCTTAAAGAGCGAAAACGGCGACGAAATTTTTAAAAAGACCTTTCATAAACCCGACACCATATGGACCTTGCCGCAGCTTTTGTGGCTAAAAAACAACCGCCCCGAGGCATTCTCAAAAATCGGGCATATTTTCTTTGAAAAGGATTATATTCGCTACTTTTTAACGGGCGTCTTCTGCACCGATTATATCGAGGCGCAGGGCAGTATGCTTTATGACTGCGTTTCGCAAAAATGGTCGGATGAGCTGTGCGCCATTTGCGGAATTGATATTTCGGTTTTGCCGCCTATCGCGGCACCTACCGATGTTATAGGGAAGATACAGAAAAGCGCTGCCCAAAAAACGGGACTTAAAGCAGGCACGCCCGTTATTTGCGGCACTACCGATACCTGTATGGAGGTTTTCGCTTCGGGTGCTACGCAAAAAGGGGATATTACCGTTAAACTTGCAACGGCGGGGCGCATTTGTGTTATTACCGATAAGCCTTACCCCGACCGCGACCTTGTAAACTATTCGCATATAGCAAAAGGGCTTTGGTACCCCGGCACGGCAACCAAGGCGTGCGCTGCATCTTACCGCTGGTACAGAGATACTTTCGGCGGGG
>URGH01000058.1 GCA_900547305.1 uncultured Oscillospiraceae bacterium
GAAGTTAGACATTAGACAAATACCCCTCAGTCGCCTACGGCGCCAGCTCCCCTCTGTTTTGACTATTGTCAAAAAGAAGGGAGCCTTTTTTGCCCACTCTGTTTCGGCAAAGCCGAAAAGAAGGGGGCCTTTTTGTGTCAGCAAACAAAGAGGGCTATGCCGGAATTATCTTATTTTATTCCAAAGTTTATAGTATGCGCCTTTTTTTGCAAGCAGCTCTTCGTGAGTACCGCTCTCCTCGATGCCGTCAGCTCCCAGCACCACAATGCGGTCGTAATCCTTTACGGTTGTAAGGCGGTGGGCAATGGTAAGCGTGGTGCGGTTGTGCGCCAGCTTTTCAAGGCTTTCACTCACCAAAATCTCGCTTTCGTTATCCAGCGCGCTTGTGGCTTCGTCCAGTATTAACACGGGCGGATTTTTAAGAAATACGCGCGCTATTGAAATGCGCTGCTTTTGCCCGCCCGAAAGTTTTACGCCGCGCTCGCCCACATATGTGTTATATCCGTCGGGCAGGCGGGATATAAATTCATCCGCTCCCGCAAGCACGGCGGCGTTTTTAATTTCCTCGTCGGTTGCGTTTTCCTTGCCGTAGGCTATGTTTTCCTTTACCGTTCCGCTGAAAAGGTAAACGTCCTGCTGAACTATGCCTATAGCGCCGCGAAGACTTGCAAGGGTCACGTCGCGCACATCCTGACCGTCAATTAAAACCGCGCCGCCCGTTACGTCCATAAAGCGTGGCACAAGGCTGCAAAGGGTGGTCTTGCCGCCGCCCGAGGTGCCCACAAGCGCCAGTCTTTCGCCTGCGGCTATTTTAAGATTCAGGTGCTCAAGCACCTTTTCGCTGTCGGCTTCATAATTAAAGCTTACGTCATTAAATTCAATTTCGCCCTTTTTACATTCAAGCGCAGCGGCGTTCGGCTTTTCGATAATTTCTATGGGTGCGTCCATAATTTCAAAAAAGCGCTCAATGCCCGTCATACCGCGCTGGAACTGCTCGGCAAACTCAACTATGCGGCGAATTGTGGCAATAAGTGTGGAAACATAAAGCACATAGGCTACAAGGTCGCCGGGGGTTATTCCGCCGTAAATTACGAAAAGCCCGCCTCCCAGAATTACCACTATATACATAAGCCCGTCAAACAAATGGGTTGAGGCTGAAAACTGCGCCATAATTTTGTATGTGGCTTTTTTAATGCTCTTGAACTTTTCGTTGCCCTTATTAAATTTTTCCTGTTCGGCTTTTTCGGCGGAAAATGCCTTTACTACGCGCTCGCCGAGCAAACTGTCTTCAATTTGCGCGTTAAGCTCGCCTATCTGCACCCGCTGATTTTTAAAGGCGGCGCGCATTTTTTTATTAAGGTAGACCGATACGACTACCATTAACGGCACGCAGAGGAAAATTATGAGCGTGAGCGGAATATTATAGGTGCAAAGCACGGTAAAGCTCACCGCGATTTTAAGAAAAGCTATGAAAAATTCCTCAGGGCAGTGGTGCGAAAACTCGGTAACTTCAAAAAGGTCGTTTGTAATTCTGCCCATTATCTGCCCGATTTTGGTGTTTGAGTAGTAATTATGCCCGAGCCTTTGCAGGTGGGCGAATGCGTCGCGCCGCATGGCGGTTTCAATATATACGCCCATAACGTGACCCATATCCGCCATGTAATACTGCGCGGCGGCATCAATAAGCCTTAAAACAAAGTAAAGCCCGCTCATTTTAAGCACAAGGCTTACCGTGAGCGCCGAAATATCGTTCACCGCAGTGTTGGTTATGGTGCGCAGAATAAGCGGCAAAACAAGATCGCAAACGCAGGTGAGCGAGGCGCAGAAAAGGTCTAATGCTATTGTGCCCTTATATGCCAAAAGGTAGGGCAAAAATCTTTTAAAAAGCCCCTTTTTGTTTTTCTCCATATTATCGCTGCCTTTTTAATTGATGTCAGAATATTGTAACATATGCGATTTTTATTTGCAACAAAAAAATTTACAATTTTCCGCTGTTGTAATTTATACTTAAATGTTATATAATTATATGATAGTAATTTGCGGAGGATAGAAAAAGCAATGGATTTACAAAACACCGCGACAGAGTTGTTTTTAGGTATTGATATAGGCTCTACCACGGCAAAAATCGTTTTGAGAAATAAAGACGAAATACTCCTTGAACGCTACGAACGCCATTTTTCGCAGGTGCGCGAAAAAACGGCGGAGCTTTTGCTCCTTGCAAAGGAAATTGCGGGCGGCAGAGAAATAAAGGCGGCAATATCGGGCTCGGCGGGCTTAGGGCTTGCAGAGGCGGCTCACATACCCTTTGTGCAGGAGGTTTTCGCCACGGCGCAGGTGGTAAAGCTGCGTGAGCCCGATACCTCATGCGTTATAGAGCTTGGCGGCGAAGACGCGAAGATAATATTTTTTAAGGGCGGCATAGACGAGCGAATGAACGGCAGCTGCGCGGGCGGCACGGGCGCGTTTATAGACCAAATGGCGACCCTGCTTAACATAACAGTTGACGAGCTTGATAAGCTAAGCCTTAACGCGGGCAGGCTTTACCCCATAGCATCACGCTGCGGCGTTTTTGCAAAAACGGATATTCAGCCGCTCTTGAACCAAGGCGCGCGCAAGGAGGACGTTGCGGCAAGCATTTATCAGGCGGTGGTAAACCAGACTATTGCGGGCTTGGCGCAAGGCAGAAAAATTGACGGTAAGGTGTTATTTTTAGGCGGTCCGCTTTATTATTGCGAGGGTCTTCGCACAAGGTTTAAGGAAACCCTTAAATTGGATGATGAACACGCTGTATTTCCCGAATACGCGCGGTTTGCCGTGGCGCTCGGCGCTTCTTATTACGCAGAGCAGCAGCCCGAAATTTTCACTGCCGATAAGCTTTTAAGCCTTGTTGAAAACGCTGCGAATGTGTCAACGGGTAAGGGGCGGTTAAAGCCGCTTTTCAGAAATGAAGAAGAATACAACGAGTTTAAACACCGCCATGCCGCGTCATCTGTTAAAAACGCGGATATTGAAAAATACAGCGGCAAAGCATACCTCGGTATTGACTGCGGCTCTACCACCACAAAGCTGTGCTTGCTTAACGAAAATAACGAAATACTCTATTCATACTACGCGTCAAACCAAGGCAACCCCGTTGAAATTGTGCGCGAGCAGCTGACCGAAATTTACGAAAAGTGCGGCGACCGCATAACTATTGCAGGCTCGGCGGTAACAGGCTACGGCGAGGAGCTTATAAAGCACGCCTTTTCGGTTGATTTGGGGCTTGTTGAAACAATAGCGCACTACACCGCCGCAAAGTATTTTGAGCCTGACGTGGGCTTTATACTAGACATTGGTGGACAGGATATTAAGTGCTTTAAAATACGCAACGGCGCTATTGACAGCATAATGCTAAATGAGGCGTGCTCCTCGGGCTGCGGCTCGTTTCTTGAAACCTTTGCAAAGGCTATGGGCTACACAATAGCCGATTTTGCCGCAAAGGGGCTTAAAGGAACGGCGCCCGTTGACCTCGGTAGCCGCTGCACGGTGTTTATGAATTCATCGGTTAAGCAATCGCAAAAGGACGGCGCAACGGTTGAGGATATATCGGCAGGGCTTTCGATAAGCGTGGTTAAAAACGCGCTTTACAAGGTTATTCGCGCTTCTTCCGCCGCGGAATTAGGCGAAAAAATAGTGGTTCAGGGCGGCACGTTTTATAACGACGCGGTTTTGCGCGCCTTTGAAAGGGAAATAGGACATAACGTTATACGCCCCTCAATAGCAGGGCTTATGGGGGCTTACGGCGCGGCGCTTTATTCTAAAAAATGCGAAAAATCGGGTATTATTTCGCCCGAGGCTTTAAAAAGCTTTACCCACACGGCAAAGTCGGCGGTATGTCAGGGCTGCACCAACCGGTGCAGGCTTACGGTGAACTCCTTCGGCGACGGCAAGAAATTTATTTCGGGCAACCAGTGCGAAAAGGGGCTTGGCAAGGCAACGGCGAGCGAGCAGCTGCCGAACCTTTATGAATTTAAGCGGAATTACCTTACAAGTCTTAAATCCGAAGAAGGCGCGCGAGGTACGGTGGGTATGCCGCTGGCTCTTGGTATGTACGAGCTTTTACCGCTTTGGCATGCGGTGTTTACAAAGCTCGGCTTTAATGTGAAAGTATCGCCCATGTCAACCCGCCGCATTTACGAAAAGGGGCAGTTTTCAATCCCGTCCGACACGGCGTGCTACCCCGCAAAAATAATGCACGGGCATATTGAAACACTTATATCAGACGGCGTGGACGCGATTTTCTACCCCTGCCTTACCTACAATATGGACGAAAAAATGACTGACAATCACTACAACTGCCCTGTTGTAGCCTATTATTCCGAGCTTTTAAACGGCAACGTAGAAGAGCTTAAACGGGTTAAATTTTTATACCCCTACCTTAATATTAACAGTAAAAAGGAGCTTGCAAAGGAGCTGTACAATTACCTCGGTAAATTTTATGAGGGAATTACAAAGTCGGAAGTTAAAGCGGCGGTTGAATACGGGCTTACGCGTTATGCCGAATTTATGAACGCCGTAAGGCAAGAGGGCGCAAAGGCGCTTAAATTCGTGCGGGAAAACAACAGGCGCGTTATGATTTTAGCGGGCAGACCCTACCACATAGACGCGGAAATAGGGCACGGCATTGATAAGCTTGCCAATACCCTCGGGTTTGTTGTGGTGAGTGAGGACAGCGTGTTCCGTTTATCAGAGCCTTTCACCGTAAAGGTGCTAAACCAGTGGACATACCACGCGCGGCTTTACCGCGCGGCGCGCTATGCCGCAGAGCATGAGGATACCGAGCTTGTGCAGTTAGTGTCCTTCGGGTGTGGAGTGGACGCCATTACTACCGACGAGGTGCGCGAAATTTTAGAGAGCCGCGGCAAATTTTACACCCAAATTAAAATTGACGAGATAACCAACCTCGGCGCGGTAAAAATAAGGCTGCGCTCGCTTATAGGCGCGCTTAACGAAAGGAGTGACGGCAGTGGAAGAGCGTAAGTACATACCCTTTACAGAGGAAATGCGCAAGGATTACACAATACTTGTGCCTAATATGCTGCCGCGCCACTTTAAAATATTTTTAAAAATATTTGAAGATTACGGCTATAAAATGGAGCTGCTTGAAACCTCGGGGCACCGAATTATAGAAACGGGGCTTAAATATGTGCATAACGACACCTGCTACCCCGCAATTTTGGTTATAGGGCAGTTTATTGACGCGCTCAATTCAGGCAAATACGACCCACAAAAAACCGCGCTCATACTTTTTCAAACGGGCGGCGGCTGCCGTGCCTCAAACTATATTTTCCTTTTAAGAAAAGCGCTTGAGCGCGCGGGCTATGGCTATATACCCGTTATATCCTTAAACCTTGCGGGGCTTGAAAACCACCCCGGCTTTAAGCTTACCGTGGCTATGCTGCACAGGCTTTTTTACGGCATAATTTACGGCGATATGCTTTTAAGCCTTGTAAACCAGTGCAAGCCGTATGAGAAAAACAAGGGGCAGACAGAGCAGCTTGCGGACGAGCTGACCGCGCTGCTTGCAAACAAAATGCAGACCGAGGGAATATCCTTTAAAAAGGTTAAGCAAAACTGCAAAATGATACTTTCGCGCTTTGCGGAAATACCGCGCGTAAACGAGGAAAAGGTAAAAGTAGGCGTGGTGGGGGAGATATATGTAAAATATTCCCCGCTCGGCAACAATAACCTTGAACAGTTTTTAATTGACGAGGGCGCAGAGGTGGTAGTGCCGGGGCTGCTTGACTTTTTTATGTACTGCATAGTTTCAAATATTTCGGATATTGAGCTTTACGGTTTACATAAAATCAGAAAACCTGTGCTTAATTTCGTATTCAATTACCTGCAAAAACAGCAGAACGAAATAATTGACCTGATGAAAGCGGACGGCAATTTCACCCCGCCCACGCCCATTGCGCATACCATGGATTTAATAAAGGATTTTATGGGCTTCGGCACAAAAATGGGGGAGGGTTGGTTACTGCCCGCCGAAATGCTGGAACTTAACGATGAGGGCGTGCACAATATAGTTTGCACCCAGCCCTTCGGCTGCCTGCCCAACCACATATGCGGCAAGGGTATGATGAAGCCGCTTAAAGAGAAAAACCCCGATATGAATATTGTGGCAATTGACTACGATTCGGGCGCTTCAAAGGTAAACCAAGAAAACCGAATAAAGCTAATGCTTGCAAATGCGCGGGCAGATTTAGCCGAGAAAAACCGCGAGAATAATATTAAGACGGAGGAAAAAGCATATGCCGAGGCTTAATATTGTTATGGTGGAGCCTGAAATTCCGCAAAACACGGGCAACGTGGCGCGCACCTGCGCCGCCACGGGGGCAAGGCTGCACCTTGTAGGACCTATGGGATTTACAATAGATGATAAAAAGCTTAAACGCGCGGGGCTTGATTACTGGAAATATCTTGATATTACCTATTACGACAGTCTTGCGGAGTTTTTTGAAAAGAACGACGGCGCTTATTTTTATTTCACCACCAAGGGCAGGCAGACCCATTCGGATGTAAATTATCCCGATAACTGCTACCTTTTATTCGGCAAGGAGACTAAAGGTCTTCCCGAAGAGTTGCTCATTAAAAATCCCGAGAGATGCGTGCGTATACCCATGCAGGGCGAAATACGCAGCCTTAACCTTTCAAACTCGGTTGCAATTGCGGTTTACGAGACCTTGCGGCAGTGGAATTACCCCGAGCTTAGCAATTTCGGTCAGCTGCACAATTATAAATGGGAGGATATAGGCTAAATTTTACGGTGAGGGATAAAATAAATATTGAAAAATCAGAAAAATGTGGTAAAATAGAATTGTAAAAATTTTAACAATGTTTTACACATGTTTGAAAGGATGTTTTTGAATGAACGCTCTTAACAAAAAAACCGTTGACGACATTAACGTAAAGGGTCAAAAGGTTCTTGTCCGCTGCGATTTTAACGTACCGCTTAAAAACGGCGTTATTACCGACGAAAACCGCATAATTGCGGCTCTGCCCACAATTAAAAAGCTCATTGCCGACGGCGGCAGAGTTATTCTCTGCTCACACCTCGGTAAGCCGAAGGGCGAGCCTAAGCCGGAGCTTTCTTTAGCTCCCGTTGCAAAGCGCTTATCTGAGCTGCTCGGCAAAGAGGTTGTTTTTGCCGCTGACGATAACGTTGTAGGCGAAAACGCAAAGGCTGCGGTTGCCGCTATGAAAGACGGCGACGTTGTACTTTTACAGAACACACGCTACCGCGCGGAAGAGACCAAGAACGGCGAGGAGTTTTCAAAGGAACTCGGTTCTCTGGCTGATATTTTTGTTAATGACGCGTTCGGCACAGCCCACAGAGCGCACTGCTCAACCGTAGGCGTTGTTTCCTATGTGAAAGAGGCTGTTGCGGGCTACCTTATAGGTAAAGAGCTTAAATACCTCGGCGACGCGGTTGAAAACCCCGTTCGTCCGTTTGTTACCATTCTCGGCGGCGCTAAGGTTGCCGATAAGCTTTCGGTTATTGAAAACCTGCTTAATAAGGCTGATACCCTTATTATAGGCGGCGGTATGGCTTACACCTTCTTAGCCGCTAAGGGCTACGGCGTAGGTAAGTCGCTGCTTGATACCGAGAAGATTGACTACTGCCGCGATATGCTTAAAAAGGCTGATGAGAAGGGCGTTAAAATTCTTCTGCCGGTTGACTGCAATATAGCCGATCATTTCCCGGATCCGATTGACGCGCCGATTGAGGTTAAGACAGTTGACGCTGATAAGATTCCCGCTGATTACGAGGGTCTTGATATAGGACCGAAGACAGCGGAGCTTTTCGCAAACGAAGTAAAGAATGCTAAGACCGTTGTTTGGAACGGACCTATGGGCGTATTTGAAAACCCGACCCTGGCAGCAGGTACCATTGCCGTTGCTAAGAGCCTTGCCGAGACCGACGCCGTAACAATTATAGGCGGCGGCGACTCTGCGGCAGCTGTTAACACGCTCGGCTACGGCGATAAGATGACCCACATTTCAACAGGCGGCGGCGCTTCGCTTGAATTCCTTGAGGGCAAAGAGCTGCCCGGCATTGCCGCACTAAACGATAAATAATTAACTTTATTTCAAGGCTTGCCCGGTGCAAGCCTTGAAGTGTGTAATATTAAAGGAGATTTTTAAAATGGATAAAGCAAAAAGAGCCGCGGTTATCGCAGGCAACTGGAAAATGAACAAAACCCCCACGGAGACTACCGCCCTTATAAACGAAATGAAACCGCTTGTAGCTGACGCAGACTGCAAGGTAGTGCTTTGCGTGCCCTTTGTTGATATTGCCGCAGCTGTTGCCGCAGCAGATGGCTCAAACATTGAAATAGGCGCCGAAAACGTTCACTTTAAGGAAAGCGGAGCTTACACGGGTGAGGTTTCGGCTAAAATGCTGGTTGAAAGCGGCGTTAAATATGTGGTAGTAGGCCACAGCGAGAGAAGACAGTATTTCGGCGAGACCGATCAGACCGTAAATCTTCGCACCTTAGCCGCCGTAAACGCAGGTCTTACCGCTATTGTTTGCGTGGGCGAAACACTTGAGCAGAGAGAGCTCGGCTACACCGAAACACTGCTTAAATTCCAGACCAAAATGGCGCTCACCAATATTTCAAAGGAGCAGCTTAAGAATATAATTATCGCTTACGAGCCTGTTTGGGCTATAGGCACGGGCGTTACCGCCACCGCTGAGCAGGCAGACGAGGGCAACGGCTATGTTCGCGCCGCTATTGCCGAGGTTTACGGCGAAGAAGCGGCAAACTCCGTTACCATTCAGTACGGCGGCTCTATGAACGCCAAAAACTGCGACGAGCTGGTTGCCAAGACCAACGTTGACGGCGGACTTATCGGCGGCGCTTCCTTAAAGGCTGAGGATTTCTCGGTAATCGTTAAGGCGGCAAGCAAATAATTTTTTAGGAGCAAAGCAAATGAAAAAACCCGTTGTTTTAACTATAATGGACGGTTTCGGCATAAACCCCGAGGTAAAGGGCAACGCCATTAAAGCCGCCAAAACCCCGCGGCTTGATAAAATTTTCGCCGAGTGGCCCACCACGCAGATAGGCGCTTCCGGTATGGACGTTGGTCTGCCCGACGGTCAAATGGGCAACAGCGAAGTAGGCCACACCAATATCGGCGCGGGCAGAATCGTTTATCAGGAGCTGACACGCATTACAAAGTCGATTAAGGACGGCGACTTTTTTGAAAACAAAGCGTTTTCGGACGCAATTGAAAACTGCAAAAAGAACGACAGCGCACTGCACCTAATGGGGCTTTTATCCGACGGCGGCGTTCACAGCCATATTGAACATCTTTACGGACTTTTAGAGCTTGCGAAGAAAAATGTGCTTACCCGCGTTTACGTTCACGCTCTGCTTGACGGACGCGACGTACCGCCCGCAAGCGCAGCCGATTACATTGATAAATTAAACGCCAAGCTGAAAGAAATAGGCGTAGGCAAGCTTGCTACGGTTATGGGCAGATTTTACGGAATGGACCGCGATAACCGCTGGGAGCGCGTAGGCAAGGCTTATGCCGCGCTGGTTTACGGCGAGGGCGTTCAGGCTGACGACGCGGCTGCGGCTGTTCGTAAATCCTACACCGAAATTGACGAAGAGGGCAAGCACATTACCGATGAATTTGTGCTTCCAACCGTAATTTCGGGCACAGAGAGAATAAAGAGCGGCGACAGCGTTATATTCTTCAATTTCCGCCCCGACAGGGCAAGAGAAATTACCCGCACCTTTGTTGACGACGATTTCACGGGCTTTGAGCGCAAGGGCGGCAGACAAAAGGTATTTTACGTTTGTATGACCCAGTATGACGCATCTATGCCGAACGTTGAGGTTGCCTTTAAGCCCGAGGAGCTTAACAACACCTTAGGCGAGTTTTTGGCAAACAACGGTATGACACAGCTGCGCATTGCCGAAACCGAAAAATACGCACATGTAACCTTCTTCTTTAACGGCGGCAGAGAGGTTAAATTTGAGGGCGAGGACAGAATATTAGTAGCCTCCCCCAAGGTTGCGACCTATGATTTACAGCCCGAAATGAGCGCAAACGAGGTTTGCGATAAGGTTTGCGCCGCTATTGAATCGGGTAAGTACGACGTTGTAATACTCAACTTTGCAAACTGCGATATGGTAGGTCACACCGGCGTGTTTGAGGCGGCTGAAAAGGCGGTTGAAACGGTTGATACCTGCGTTGGCAGAGTAGAGGACAGCACCCTTAAAATGGGCGGCGTAATGCTGCTTACCGCCGACCACGGCAACGCCGACCGTATGCTGGCAGAGGACGGCACGCCCTTTACCGCGCACACAACAAACCCTGTTCCCTTTGCGGTAATAGGCAAGCAGTGCGAGCTCCGCACAGGCGGCAGACTTTGCGATATTTCACCGACTATTATTAAGCTTTTGGGTCTTACACAGCCCAAGGAAATGACGGGCGAATCTATTATTAAATAATTTTCATTCT
The DNA here is from genome assembly GCA_900547305.1 of uncultured Oscillospiraceae bacterium. Classification (GTDB taxonomy): domain Bacteria; phylum Bacillota; class Clostridia; order Oscillospirales; family Acutalibacteraceae; genus UBA737. The sequence continues at coordinate 10,519 of URGH01000058.1, forward strand.
TTGCCTGAAAAATCCACAGAGATTGATACAAAAACGCGCGGTACGCTAAAGTACCGCGCGTTTTTGCAGATAAGCTGTTTTCATTAACGTTAACACCGATTATCTGTTTTGTGTTTCTCGCTGAAACCGTAAAATAAAAAAGCGACGAGCATCTGACGATACTTGTCGCTTTTGGCGCGCTGAAGAAGATTCGAACTCCCGACCTTCTGGTCCGTAGCCAGACGCTCTATCCAGCTGAGCTATCAGCGCATATCAGGCAGCCGATTTTTGACTGCCATAGTATAATACCACATCTTGCGGATAAAATCAAGTATTATTTTAAATTTTTTTAATTTTTTATTCTGATATATTCGGAAACACAGCTTTTCATTTCATCCCAGTGGTCTTCCATTTCGCTTACGAGTTTTAGCTGGGTGCGGCAGCGGTCAAGATTATGCTCGGGGTAGGCGGTTTTAAAATACCTGTCACCGTCAATGAAATCTGCCAAAAAGCGCATTCCGCACTCAATAGTCATCATTTTAGCGCCCTCGGGCAGCAGCATTATTTCGCTGTCGGATAAAAGCCCGCCGCATCCGTCTAAAAAGCCCTTTGTGTATACGCGGAATTTCTCCATATCAAGCTTAACCTTAGAAAGGTCCTTTTCATCCTCTGCCGCGGTGCTTGCACCGAAACGTATTGCGTCGCCGAAATCGGTTACCGAAAAGCCGGGCATAATTGTATCAAGATCTATAACGCACAGCGCCTTGCGTGTGGTATTGTCAAGCAAAACGTTGTTGCACTTGGTATCATTATGACTGACTCGCAGCGGCAGCTTGCCCGCGCTGTGGTTTTCAAAAAGCACGGGGTAAAAGTCGGCGCGCGCTTTAATAAAATCAATTTCCGGCTTTACAAGGTGCGCTCTGCCCGAACGGTCTTCGCTGACCGATTGCAGAAAATCTTTGTACCTTTTAGGGGTATTGTGGAAATCGGGAATTATTTCGTGCAGGCTTTCGGCGGGGAAGTCGTTGAGCGCTTTTTGGAATTTGCCGAACGCCAAGGCGCACTGGTAAAAGTCCTCGTCGCTTTCGGGCAGATCAATGCTTACCGAATTATCTATAAACTCATAAATCCGCCAAAAGGTTTTATTTTCATCTATATAATATGTATGCCCGTCTTCCGATTTCAAAAAGTTAATTATTTTTTCTCCGTCCACCGCACTTTCTTTAATATGCGCGGTCACGCGGTCAATGTTTTCCATAACCGCGCAAATGTTTTTGAAAACATTGGTGTTTATCGCCTGAAGTATGTATTTCCTGTTTTCGCAGCCATCAGCCATTTCAAGCAGAAACGTATTGTTTATATGACCGCTGCCGAAGTTTATAAAGCTTATGATTTTGCCGGGAAGATTAAACTTTTTCGCAATTTTATTTGCGATTTTCTGTTCCGAAACAGATATTGACATATATTATCTCCACCTAAAGTTTGTTGTAAAGAATAATATACCATAAATAGCGCCGTTTGTCAAATTCTGCGTTAAGTAAATGCTACGTTGTGAAATATATACCAAAATTATGTCGGAATATTTATAGCATTTATTCTAAACCTTAAAACTTTAAAAAAATATAAAAAAATACTTTACAACTTTATCGTAATGAAGTATAATAAGGACAACAACTTAAACAGAGGTGCAGAAAAATGAAAAAATTATTGGCAATGGTAATGTGTGTGTGTCTCGCGGTTATGTTTACCGCCTGCGGAAAAAGCAAGGATCAAACCGACAGCGAGTACGTAAAGGAAAAAGGCAAGCTGGTTATAGGTATAACCGATTACGCTCCTATGGATTATGAAAAGACCAAGGGCAGCGGCGAATGGATAGGCTTTGACGCCGATATGGCAAAGGCGTTTGCAAAGGAGCTTGGCGTTGAGGCGGAATTTGTTGTTATCGAGTGGGATAACAAAATAATGGAGCTTAAGGGCAAGAGCATTGACTGCGTATGGAACGGTATGACGATAACCGACGAGGTTAAGAACGGCATGGAGGTTTCAAACGCTTACTGCAAGAACACGCAGGTTGTAGTGGTTAAAAAGGACGTAGCCGATAAGTATAAGACGGTTGAAAGCGTTAAGGACCTTAAATTTGCAGCCGAGGCCGGCTCTGCCGGAGAAAAGGCGCTTAAAGGACTTGGCTACAGTGTAACGGCCGTAGGCGCACAGTCCGACGCGCTTATGGAGGTTAACGCGGGAACAAGCGACGCGGCGGTTATAGACCTGCTTATGGCGGGCGCTATGATAGGCGAGGGCACAAGCTATGAAAACCTGGCTTACACCGTAGGCGTAGCTGATGAAGAAGATTTTGGCGTAGGCTTCCGCAAAGGCTCTGATTTAGCAGAAAAGCTTAACGATTTCTTCAAGAAAGCATATTCGGACGGCTCTATGAAAGAAACCGCGACTACATACGGCGTTCAGGAAGCCATAATCGAGCAGAAGTAAAAATTTAATTTGACAGGCAGAGGAGGTTTACTCTGCCTGCCTTGTACTGTAAAAAAGGAATTATATATTTATGTTACAAACGGTAATACCCACGCTTTGCGGCGGCTTTTTAAAAACGCTTGAAATATTTGCTGTTACGCTCCTCGGCGCTTTGCCCTTGGGGCTTATAATTGCGTTCGGCTCAATGAGCCGCTTTATTCCGCTTAAAGCCCTTATAAGAACGATTGTTTGGATAGTGCGCGGCACGCCGCTTATGCTCCAACTTTTAATAATATACTACGGCCCCGGAATTTTGTTTGACAATAATATTTGGGGCGGCGGTGCAAACGGAAGATTGACAGCGGCACTCGCAGCGTTTATAATAAACTATGCCTGCTATTTTTCCGAAATTTACCGCGGCGGAATTGAGAGCATATCGAAGGGGCAGATTGAGGCGGGTCAGGTTTTGGGTATGACCCGCAGTCAGATATTTTTCAAAATAGTGCTTTTGCAGGTTATAAAGCGCATTGTGCCGCCTATGAGCAATGAGATAATAACGCTTGTTAAGGATACCTCGCTTGCCCGCATAATCGCGGTTTATGAGCTTATTTGGGCGGGACAGACCTTTATAAAGGGCGCTGCGATTATTTGGCCGCTGTTTATGACGGGTATATTTTATCTTGCTTTCAGCGGAATACTTACCCTGCTTTTCGGCTACATAGAAAAGAAGCTTAGCTACTTTAGTGCCTGAGGTGTAACAATGTTAGTTTTAGAAGTTAAAAATATAAAAAAGAACTTCGGTAAAACCGAGGTGTTAAAGGGAATAAGCTTTTCGCTTGAAAAAGGCGAGGTGCTTTCAATCATCGGGTCTTCGGGCAGCGGTAAAACTACCCTTTTGCGCTGCCTTAATTTCCTTGAATTTGCCGAGAGCGGCACTATATCGGTCGGCGGGAAAATAATATTCGACGGCGACGCGGCGAAAAAACCCACAGAGAATGAAATACGGCTTAACCGTCTGCACTTCGGGCTTGTATTTCAGTCCTTCAACCTTTTCCCTCAGTACAGCGTACTTAAAAACGTAACGCTGGCACCCGTTTTGCTTAAAAGAATGACCGAGGAAGAAGCTGAAAAAAAGGCGCGCGAGCTAATAGCGCGCGTGGGGCTTACCGATAGGATAAATAACTACCCCTGCCAGCTTTCGGGCGGGCAGCAGCAGCGCGTGGCAATAGCAAGGGCGCTGGCGCTTGAGCCCGATATACTCTGCTTTGACGAGCCTACAAGCGCGCTTGACCCCGAGCTTACGGGCGAGGTTTTAAGGGTAATAAAAGACCTTAAAAGCACAGGCAGCACTATGATAGTGGTAACTCACGAAATGGAATTTGCCCGCAACGTATCGGATAAGGTGCTGTTTATGGCGGACGGCGTGGTTGAAGAAGCAGGCACACCCGAAGAGGTTTTCGGCATGCCGCAATCGGATAAAACAAAGAGCTTTTTAAATAAATCACTTGAAAGCGTGTAGTATATGAATATTAAAGGCACCGACAATAAGATGATAGACGATTTATACGACCTTATAGCGTCGCTCAAAAGCAGAGAGGACTGCCGCGAGCTTTTCAGCGATATGTGCACAAATAAGGAAATTGAGCAAATGGCGCAGCGCATTTACGCCGCGCGGCTTTTAATTGAGGGCAAAACCTATAATCAGGTTATAGAGGAAACCGATATATCATCGGCTACATTAAGCCGCGTTTCCCGCTGCGTCCAGTACGGCGAGGGCTACAGAAAATTCCTTGCCGACGGCGAAGAAAAGCAATAACTGACGAAAGACGGTGGAAGATTTGATACTCGGTTTTGATATAGGCGGAACAAAGTGCGCCGTTATGACGGCGGAGGTGCAGGGTGAAAGCATTAAGCTTTTAAAAAAGGAAAAATGCGCCACACGCTTTGATATTTCTCCCGAGGAAATGATAGAGAGCCTGATAAATTCGGCTGAAAATATTTTAGACGGCGAAAAACCCGAAAAAATAGGAATATCCTGCGGCGGACCGCTTGATTCCCGCAAGGGTGTAATATTGGGACCGCCCAATCTCCCCGGGTGGAACGAGGTACATATTTCCGAGCAGCTGTCGCGGCATTTCGGAGTGCCGGCGCTGCTGCAAAACGACGCTAATGCCTGCGCCGTTGCCGAGTGGAAATTCGGCGCGGGCAGGGGAGCGGTTAATATGGTCTTCCTGACATTCGGCACGGGGCTGGGCGCGGGGCTTATTTTAAACGGCAGGCTTTACACCGGCACAAACGATAACGCGGGCGAGGCGGGGCACATCCGCCTTGAACGTTTCGGACCCGTAGGCTACGGCAAGGCAGGCTCCTTTGAGGGCTTTTGCAGCGGCGGCGGTATAGCAAAGCTCGGCTACAGTATGGCGCTTGAGGCTCTGCAAAGCGGCAGACAGCCCGTCTATTTCAAAAAGGATATGAGTGAAAAGGATATAACCGCAAAGGCTATTGCCGAGGCTGCAAACGCTGGGGACGAAACTGCAATAAATGTTTATAAAGTCTGCGGCGAGCATTTGGGCGCGGGGCTTTCGGTGCTTATTGATATACTGAACCCGGAAAAAATAGTTATAGGCAGCGTGTTTGCGCGCTCCGAGCAGCTTTTAAGAAAATACGCCGAAGAGGTTATAGCAAAAGAGGCTTTGCCGCAGGCTGCGGGCTGCTGCAAAATAGTACCCGCAGAATTGGGCGAGAAAATAGGCGACTACGCAGCGATAGCTACGGCGCTTTTATAATAAGGAGTTTTGGAATATGAAAGAATTATTGACAAGATACCCCGCGCTTAAAAGCTGCGCCGATGAAATAGAAAAAACGGCTGAAATACTGATTTCCGGGTTTAAAGCGGGAAATAAACTTTTGCTTTGCGGCAACGGCGGCAGCTGCGCCGATTGCGAGCATATAACGGGCGAACTGATGAAGGGCTTTTTAAGCCGCCGACCCATAACCCCCGAAAAAAAGGCGGAAATGCTGCGGCTCAACCCCACACTCAGCGAGGAAGTACTCTCAAAATTGCAGCTTGCAGTTCCCGCAATACCGCTGCCGTCGCTTACGGGGCTTAACTCCGCTTTCTGCAATGATGTTGACCCGCAGCTTGTATATGCGCAGGAGCTTATGGGGTTAGGTAAAACAGGAGATATGCTGCTTTGCATAAGCACCTCGGGTAATTCCGCAAACTGCGTTGCCGCCGCCGAGGTAGGCAAGGCGCTCGGACTGACCGTTATTGCGCTGACAGGCGCAAAGGGCGGGCTGCTTAAAGAAAAAGCGGATATTTGCATTTGCGTGCCCGAAACCGAGACCTTTAAGGTGCAGGAGCTGCACTTGCCGGTGTATCATTATCTTTGCGCAAAGGCAGAGTTTGAGCTTTTCGGTTAAGGTTATTGTATAAGAAACGTATGCCCGCCCATAGGCTCCCTTCTTTTTGACGCAAGTCAAAACAGAGGGGGTTGCTCCCCACGGTGTGGGGAGACGTCAACGCAGTTGA
>URGH01000059.1 GCA_900547305.1 uncultured Oscillospiraceae bacterium
AGGCGGGAATTATCCCGCCGTTTTTGCAAATATTGCAGGGCAGGGCAAACAGAATTGAAACGGTTTTCCCGTTTATACACAGTGTCTTGCAGTAATCGGCGCAGGCGGAAAACAGCCTGTTTTCAAAATCCTCGTCAGTGCCGAAAGCCTCGCGGTATATTTCCCTACATTCGTTTATGCTCATTCCGTCACCTTTTTTACGGCGGAGTATTTTTTTACCATAACCGCCGGGTGATATGAAAGCTTGGCTTGCCGCAGCCCGTCAAGCCCCATATCGTCCTCGCGGTTTATATATTTATAATTTGCAAGCTCATTCGCGGCAAATTCGCGGTTTATTACCGTGTAGCCCTCGGCATAGTCTGCAAGGGATTTTTCAATATGAATATCAAAAACATCGGAATTTACGGCAGAGCCGAGCGTAAAGGCGACCGCCTTTTCTCCGACGTATATGATACCGCCCCGAATTTTAAGCGCGGCGGCGTTTTGCAGCATAATTTCAACGCCGTTTTTCTCGCAAAGCAGGTATTTATCCGCCCGCGTCTCGTTTCCTAAGTACCACTCTTTTGCGCACTGCCTTATATCGTCGGCATTTTCCGCCGTAAGCGGGCAATAGCGCCAGTCATACTGCTTTGAAAACGCGCTAATATGGTTGCGCTTGCCGTGGTATTTTTTGCCCGAAAGCGCGGCTAAATCGGCACGGTTATATACATAATCAAATGCGTCGCGCTCCTCGGTAAATGTGTAGTGCTCACCGAAAAGCTCTTTAAACTCGGAAAGGCGCGAGCCGTCCTGTACCCAAAACTCGGGATATTCCGCGCCCGAATACTCGCGTATCATTTCAATACCTGTTTTAAGATCGTCTCCGAACGGCAGGCGGAAAACGTTTTTACCGTTTTTTTCAGACTTTACAAAAAGGTGACCGTTCTTTTCCGCCCACATATTGTTATAAATATTTTGCCATACAAGCAGGTTAACAAACGCGCCCTCGCACGAAAGCTCGCCCGGGCGGGCGGTGTACTTTAAAAGCCGCGGCGCGTCTGCAACCTCAAATTTTTTAAATTCAAGCATATATTACCTGTTACTCTCGGTTTGTGATGATGCGGAGGATGCAGAAGATGAGGATGAGGTGGAAGCAGTGCTTTCGGCTTTTGAGCTTTCGGCGGCTTTCTTTTCCTCTTCTGCCTTTTTAATTTCCGCAGGGGTTTTCAGCGCTGTTCCCGCGTGGGCGGTGCAAACGCCGGGAGTATTGCTCTTTTTGTACCAGCCTACGTTTTTAGAGGGGCAGGCTGAGGTGGCAAGCAACCCCGTGCTTGTGCAGTAATAGCGTTCAGTCGCATAGCTGCTCACTTCAAATTCCTTTGGTTCAAGCCCGGTGTGAATTTTTGACATTACCGCGCTCCACATTACCCTTGCAATGCCCGCGTTGGATATTTGCTGCTGCTCGTCATAGCCGCACCAGCAGGAGCCGATATAATAGGGGCTGCCGCCTACAAACCACAGGTCGTTTGAGTTGTTTGAAGTACCGGTTTTAGCGTATATTTTCATATCCTTAATTGTATTTCTCGCGCCCGCGCCCGTACCCTGCGAGCCGTAAACTACGGTCTGCAAAAGTTTGTTCATAACCGTTGCGGTATCCTCGCTTATTGCCATTGTGGGCGCGCTGTCATACTCAAATACAATTTCATCGTGCTGGTCGGTCACCTTGGTGAAAAGGGTGGGGGCGTGGTATTGCCCCAAATTGCCGAAAATGGCGTAAGCCGCGGCGGATTCCATTGTGGTTATTCCGCCGTTTGTACCGCCCATGCCGAGCGGCGCTAGGTTTACATCCTCTTTTGTAAGGGTGGTAATGCCGAGGGTCTTGGTAAGGAAATCAAACGAGACCTGTGTGCCGAGCTTGTTTACGAGGTAAACGGGAATGGTATTTACCGAGCGTTCAAGCGCGTACTGCACTGTAATATTGCCCCAGTAAGAGCCGTACCAGTTTACCGGCGTCCAGCCGTTGTAGTTGGTCTTGGTATCGTTTACAATGCTTGAATAATTCACAATATCGTTTTCAATAGCCGGAGCATACGCCGCAATAGGCTTCATTGTAGAGCCGGGCTGGCGCAAAGCGCTTGTTGCGCGGTTAAACCCGCGCTGACCTGTTTTTTCGCCTATTCCGCCAACAAGCCCCTTAACGTGACCGTTATAGTCCATAACCGTCATTGAGCCTTGCAGCGTAGCGCCGTTTTTGCCCTTTATGCCATAGGTTTTCTGGTCGGAAAATACGGTTTCCATGGTTTTTTGAATATTCGCGTCAACCGTGGCGTATATTTTATAGCCGCTTGAATAGAATATTTGGTTGGCGTGGGTTTTTTCGTAGCCGAACTTATCCATAAGTGCCCGAACTACCTGGTCGATAAGCGCGTCCACAAAATAGGAGTTATTGTCGGTTTCCTTAAGCGCGTCCTTAGAGGCTACAATTTTAACCTCCTCCGCCTTTGCTTTTTCGTACTCTTCCTTGGTTATATAGCCTTGGTCGTACATTTCGTACAAAACGGTTACGCGGCGCTTTTGGTTTGCCTCGGGGTAATCGTCAGGCGCATAGTATTTCGGGCTTTTGGTAATGGCGGCAAGGCAGGCGCATTCGGACAGGGTTAAATCCTTAACGCTTTTTCCGAAATAATAGTTAGCCGCAACCTCAACGCCGTAGGTTCCGTGCCCCATGGCTATTGTATTTAAATAGCATTCTATAATAGTTTCTTTGACATAGTGCGTTTCAAGGTATCTCGCGCGCATAATTTCCCTTATTTTACGGCTCGGGCGCTGCGAGGTATCGCCCGTAAGGTTTTTAACAAGCTGCTGCGTAATGGTAGAGCCGCCCTGATTAGAGGAGTAGAAATGCAAAAACATATTCGCAAACGCCGCAAAGGTACGCTTCCAGTCAACGCCCTGGTGCTCGAAAAAGCGCTTGTCCTCAATTGCGACAAATGCGTTTACAAGGTTTTGCGGTATGCCCTCGTAACCCTCTTCGTTCGCTTTTGCCGCTTTATCGTCATAAGATACCCATATGCGGTTGAACATACCGTGCAGGCGCTGGTATTCGGTGTAGTTGCCCTTGCCGTCATCAGTGTATATGGTGGTTGTGAAGTTGAGCTTTAAATCGTCAAGGTCTTCGTCCATTTTGCCGTCAACCATTGTGAAGGCGTAAAGCAAAAAGGCGGATATAACTATACTTACGGTTATAACGCCTACAAGAAAAAGGGTAAGCACGGTTTTTAAAATGCGTTCCTTGTGCGATTTTTTCTTCTTTCTGTTTTTTTTGCCCTTAACAGGCTCTTTTTCAATATGCGAGGAAAAGCTGTTTAAATCAAAGCTTTCTTCGCCTGTTTCTTCAAGATTTCCCGAATTATCGTAGCTGAATAAATCCTTATCGTCCATTTGGTACCTCCGTCAGCTATATAAATACACGATTATTATAACATATCGGTGCGGTAAAATCAACTTTTATATGCCGAACGCATAAGATTTGCGTAAAATTTGAGCATATTCGGGCTTGTCTTTCCGGCTGAAAAGATGTATAATAAAATGTAAATTATAGGAAAGAGGTGCGCGAATGGATATAAGAGTGGGCGATAAGCTGCTTATGAAGAAAAAGCACCCCTGCGGAGCGGATACCTTTTCGGTTTTGCGGATTGGTATGGATTTTCGCCTCAAATGCGACGGCTGCGGCAGGGAGGTAATGGTGCCGCGCACAAAGGCCGAAAAAAGCCTGAAAAAAATAATCAGAACAGACGGAGAAGACAATGTTTAATAAACTGGAGGCGGTTGTAAGCCGCTATGAGCAGATAGGCGCGGAGCTTTCGCAGCCGCAGACTGTGGCTGATACCGAACTTTTTACAAAGCTTATGAAGGAGCACGCGGCGCTTTCACCCATAGTGGAAAAATACCGCGAGTATGTATCGGCGCAGCAAGCCGAAAAAGAAGCGCTGCAAATAATAGCGGAAAACGGCGGGGATAAGGAGCTTAAAGAACTTGCCGAGGAAGAGCTGAAAGAGGCAAAGGCAAACCTTGAAAAATACTCCGACGAATTAAAGCTGCTTATGCTGCCGAAAGACCCTAATGACGAAAAAAACGTAATTGTTGAAATTCGCGGCGGAGCGGGCGGCGAAGAAGCGGCGCTTTTTGCGGGAACACTTTACAGAATGTATACCATGTATTCCGAATCACGCCGCTGGAATATTGAGGTTATAAACGCCAACGAAACGGAGCTCGGCGGCTTTAAGGAAATTGTATTTATGATTGAGGGCGCGGGCGCATACTCTCGCCTTAAATACGAGAGCGGCGTGCACCGCGTTCAGCGCGTGCCCGATACCGAAACGCAGGGGCGCATACACACCTCCACCGTTACCGTGGCGGTTTTGCCCGAAGCAGAGGATGTTGAGCTGGATATTAACCCCGCCGACCTTAAAATTGATACCTTCCGTTCGTCGGGTGCGGGCGGTCAGCACATAAACAAAACCTCGTCCGCAATTCGTGTTACGCATATTCCCACGGGCACGGTTGTTGAGTGCCAGGATGAGCGCAGCCAGTATAAAAATAAGGATAAAGCCCTTAAAATTCTGCGCTCCCGTCTGCTTGACGCGGCTCAGCGCGAGCATGACGCAGCAATAGCGTCCGACCGTAAATCGCAGGTGGGCACGGGCGACCGCAGCGAGCGCATAAGAACCTACAATTACCCGCAGGGCAGAGTGACCGACCACCGCATAGGGCTTACCCTTTACAAGCTTGAGCAGATTTTGAACGGTGATATTGACGAAATAATAGACGCGCTCACCACCTACTACCGCACCGAGGCTTTGCGGGCTGAAAACGGGGAATGATATGATTACCGAAAGACTGAAAACGGATTCGGAAAATTATGAAAACAGCATAAATCGCGCGGCAGAGCTTTTGAAAAAAGGCGGAACCGTGGCAATTCCCACCGAAACGGTATACGGGCTTGCAGCGTCAGCCTATGATGAAAACGCGGTAAAAAAGGTTTTTGAGGCTAAGGGCAGACCGCAGGATAACCCGCTTATAGTGCATATTGCGGATATTTCCGCGCTTACCGAAATAGCGCGGGATATACCGGAAAGCGCCTATAAATGCGCGGGGCTTTTCTGGCCGGGACCGCTTACAATGATTTTAAAGCGGACCGATAAAATTTCGCCCTGCGTGTCTGCCGGGCTTGATACCGTGGCGGTGAGAATGCCGCTTGATACCACCGCGCGGGATATAATAGCGGCGAGTGTGCCGCTGGCGGCGCCCTCTGCCAATACCTCGGGCAGACCCAGCCCCACAAGCGCCGAGTGCGTTATAGGCGACCTTGACGGCAAAATTGACGCCGTGGTTATGGGCAAGGATTGCGCGGTGGGGGTGGAATCCACCGTTATAACCTTAGTAACCGACCCGCCCAAAATTTTAAGACCGGGAGCGGTAACGCCCGAGCAGCTTAAAACCGTAATACCGAATATTCAGCTAGATAAAGCGGTTTTATCAATGCCCGCCGAGGGGGAAAAGGTTTCATCCCCCGGGATGAAATACAAGCATTACGCGCCTAAAACCGAAACGTATTTGGTTGAGGGCGGGAGCGAAAAATTTGCCGAATTTGTAAATTCCAAGCCGAACGCCGCGGCGGTCTGCTTTTATGAGGACGGGGAAAAAATAACCGTTCCGCGCCTTTTCTACGGCACGGCGGAGGATGAAAAAACCCTTGCCCACAGCGTGTTTGCGGTGCTCCGCAAGGCGGATAAGCTGGGCGTTTCGGAAATTTACGTTCACGCCCCCTCAAAAAGCGGAATAGGGCTTGCGGTGTATAACCGCCTTATTCGCGCGGCGGCTTTCAGGGTGATAAAGCTATGAGCATAATTATAGGCTTAACAGGGCCCACGGGCGCGGGCAAAAGCACGGCTGCGGCGGCAGCGAAAGATTTCGGCTTGCAGGTTATTGATTGCGATAAACTGGCAAGAGCCGCCACCGAAAAGGGAACCGACGGTTTAAAGGCTTTAGTTGCCGCTTTCGGTAAAGAAATACTTTTGCCCGACGGCTCGCTTGACCGCAAGGCGTTAGCCGCGGCAGCTTTTGCAAGCCCCCAAAAAACCGAGCTTTTAAATAAAACAATTTTACCGCATATAGTAAAGTTGGTTTTGGCGGAGGCTAAGGGCAAAAACGTTCTGCTTGACGCGCCCACGCTTTTTGAAAGCGGGCTTAACTCGGTGTGTACTGCGGTAATTGCGGTATCTGCCGATGCGGAAATACGCAGAGAGCGCATAATAAAGCGTGACGGATTAAGCCCCGACGCGGCGATTTTAAGAATAAACGCGGGCAAAACGGACGAATACTATAAACAAAAAGCGGATTATTTTCTTTATAACAATTCGGATGAAAAGGCGTTTTATGAGCGCTTTTCAGATATATTGAAAAACATTATCGGAGGTAATATAAATGGCTGAAAAAACGGCATCAGAGCTTTTAAGGGAGCAACTTACCTATAAGCGCAAAAACGGAAGACTTTACAGTGATGAAAGCATCGTAAACGCGGCGGACAGCTATTGCGAGGGCTACAAGGCTTTTCTCGATAAAGCAAAAACCGAGCGCGAGGCGGCAAAGGCTGCAATTGAAATGGCAAAGGCGGCGGGCTTTACCGAGTTTGAGCACGGCAAAAAATACAGCGCGGGCGACAGGGTGTTCTTTAACAACCGCGGCAAAACGGTTGCCTTTGCGGTAATAGGCAAGCAGGCGGTTGAAAACGGCGTTAATATAACCGCGGCGCATATCGACTCACCCCGCCTTGATTTAAAGCCCAACCCGCTTTATGAGGATGTTGACCTTGCGCTTTTCAAGACCCACTATTACGGCGGAATTAAAAAATACCAGTGGACGGCTGTGCCGCTGGCACTGCACGGCGTTTTCGTTTTAAAGGACGGAACGGTTAAAGAGGTTTCGGTGGGCGAAAAGGAAGACGAGCCGAAATTTGTTATAAACGACCTTTTGCCCCACCTTGCAAGCGAGCAGATAAAGCGCCCGCTTAACGAGGGAATAAAGGGCGAGGAATTAAACGTGCTTATAGGCAGCCACCCGTTTAAGGATGACAAGGGCAGCGAGCTTGTAAAGCTGAATATTTTAAAGCTGCTCAATGAAAAATACGGCGTTACAGAAGAAGATTTCCTCTCTGCCGAGCTTGAAATGGTACCTGCCGCGCATGCCTGCGATATAGGCTTTGACCGCTCTATGATAGGCGCTTACGGTCAGGATGACCGCGTTTGCGCATACCCCGCTTTAACCGCCGTTTTAGAGGTTAAAACGCCCGAAAGAACCGCCCTTGCAATTCTTACCGATAAGGAAGAGGTTGGCTCTATGGGCAACACGGGGCTTGAATCGGATTTTCTGCGCTATGTTGTGGGTGATCTTGCAAAAATGCAGGGTGGCGACCCGACCTTGGCACTCAGGCATTCAAAGTGCTTGTCTGCCGATGTAAACGCCGCAATGGACCCGACCTTCCAGGACGTTATGGAGCGCAAAAACGCATCTTTCTTAAATTACGGCGTTGTTGTTACAAAATACACGGGCGCAAGGGGCAAGTCATCTACGTCCGACGCGTCCGCCGAGTATGTAGCCGAGGTTCGCGCGCTGCTTGACCGTGAAAATATAGTCTGGCAGATGGGCGAAATGGGCAAGGTAGATATAGGCGGCGGCGGAACGGTTGCTATGTTCGTTGCCAATATGGGGGTTGACGTTGTAGACCTCGGCGTTCCGGTGCTTTCTATGCACGCGCCCTTTGAAACCACCGCAAAGTTCGATGTATATATGTGCTACCGCGCTATGTACGAATTTATGAAATAATTTCGGTGTTACACCTGTCCTCACTTGCGCATATAATGAGAATGGTCATGGCCTAATATTAAAGGGATGTGAAATTATGTGCGATAACAGAGGATTAACAACAGGCTGCTGCCGCATGAGATGCCCGCACGCCGTGGCGCTCATACTGCTTGTATTGCTCTTCTTTGTGGGCGGAGCCATTGCGGGAGCATACGCGGCGGAGCTTATAGTGTCTTCAATCGTTCCGATTGCGATTCTCGGAATAATTCTGCTTATAGCCACTGTAGCAGCGCTTTATCTCAGCAGCTGCCGCTGCAGAAGACAGTAAAATTTACGGGAAACAAAAAACACTGCCCCGGGCTTAAAAACCCGGGGCAAATTTAAAGGTGAGTGAAAAAATGTCCGAACGCACAATAGCGGCGGTTGCCACGCCCCCGGGTGAGAGCTCGGTGGGGGTTATAAGAATATCGGGAGAAAAGGCGGTGCAAATTGCCGACAGCGTGTTTTTCGCCGTATCGGGCAAGCCGCTTTCCGTTTTAAAGGGCTACAGCGCCGCTTACGGCGAAATAAGGGACGGCGATACCGTTATTGACGACGCGGTAGCGCTTGTTTTTAAAGCGCCCAAAAGCTACACGGGGGAAGACGTGGTGGAAATATCGGTGCACGGCGGCGCGCTTATTCTGCGCGATACGCTGCGGCTTTTATATAAAAAAGGCGCGTTCCCCGCAGAGCCGGGCGAGTTTACAAAGCGCGCGTTTTTAAACGGAAAAACAGACCTTGCAAGGGCTGAAAGCATTATGGGGCTTATCTCGGCTAAAAATGAGTCGCAGCTGCGGCTTTCACGCGCGGCGCATTTAGGGAAGATAAGCGAAAAAATTGACGGCATAATATCAAGGCTTACCTCTGCCGACGCGGCGATAGCCGTTTACTCCGATTACCCCGACGAGGAAATAGAGGGGCTTGACCGAGAAAGCTTTTTATCTTCGCTTAAAGCCTGCGCGCATGATACCGAGCAAATGCTTTTGACCTATAATGCGGGCAGAGTTTTACGCGAGGGAATTGAAACGGTGATAGTGGGCAAGCCGAACGTGGGGAAATCAACACTTATGAATATGCTGAGCGGTGCGGAGCGCTCAATCGTAACCGAGGTTGCGGGCACCACGCGCGACGTTATTGAGGACACGGTAAACGTGGGGGATATTATGCTGCGCCTTGCCGATACTGCGGGAATAAGGGAAACCGACGACCGCGTTGAAAGCATAGGTGTAGAGCTTGCGAAAAAACGAATTGAGCTTGCCGACCTTGTGCTTGCAGTGTTTGACATAACAAAACCGCTTGATAATGACGATAAAAGGCTTTTGGAGCTTGTAAAACATAAAAATACCGTTGTAATACTTAATAAATCCGATATGGGAAACAGTGCGGATATGTCGGCATTTGCGGGTTTCAGAACTGTTGTAACCTCAGCGGTAAACGGCGGTGGATATGACGCACTCTGTAGCACCATTGCCGATATTGCGGGAACGGCGGGGCTTGACCCTGAATCCGCCGTGCTTATAAACGAGCGGCAGCGCGCCTGTGCCGAACGTGCGCTTGACGGCATAAATGAGGCAATAGCGGCGCTGAATGACGGAAACACGGTGGACGCGGTGGGCGTTTGCGTGGATGACGCGCTTGCGGCTTTACTGGAGCTTACGGGCAGGCGGGTCACAAACGAAGTTTCGGATGAAATTTTCAGAAAATTCTGCGTAGGCAAATAGACATAATAAACCTGAGTACGAGAAAATCACAAAAAACAAATCGGCAGAAACTACACGTTTCCGCCGATTTGTTTTTAACAGACTTATTAAAGTTTTTTATCGCTTGTAAGCACGGTTTTGCCGCCCATATATGGTCTTAAAGCCTCGGGAATTAAGACGCTGTAATGCTCGCCGTCAAAACGGAGATTGTTTTCAAGGAAAGCTATAAGCATACGCGGCGGGGCTACAACCGTGTTGTTAAGGGTGTGGGCAAGGTATTTTTTACCGTCCGCGCCCTTTACTCTTATGCCCAGTCTTCTTGCCTGCGCGTCACCGAGGTTTGAGCAGGAGCATACCTCAAAATACTTCTGCTGCTTGGGCGACCACGCCTCAACGTCGTAAGATTTAACCTTTAAATCCGCAAGGTCGCCGGTGCAACATTCAAGGGTTCTTACGGGTATATCCATACTGCGGAAAAGCTCTACCGAGTAGCTCCACATTTTGTTGAACCAATTCATGCTTTCCTCGGGGCGGCAAATAACTATCATTTCCTGCTTTTCAAACTGGTGTATGCGGTAAATGCCGCGTTCCTCAATGCCGTGCGCGCCCTTTTCCTTGCGGAAACAGGGGGAATAGCTTGTAAGGGTTAAGGGGAGCTTTTCCTCGGGGGTAATGCTGTCTATGAATTTGCCTATCATAGAGTGCTCCGAGGTTCCTATAAGGTAAAGGTCCTCGCCCTCTATTTTATACATCATGGCGTCCATTTCCTCAAAGCTCATAACGCCGGTTACTACCTTACTTCTTATCATATAAGGCGGTATGCAGTAGGTAAAGCCCTTATTTATCATAAAATCGCGCGCATATGCCAGCACCGCCGAGTGCAGGCGCGCAATGTCGCCCATAAGGTAATAAAAGCCCTCGCCCGCAACCTTGCCCGCGGCGTCCTTATCAATGCCGTCAAAAAGCTGCATAATATCGGTGTGGTAGGGAATTTCAAAATCCGGGTGGGTCTGTTCGCCGAATTTCTGAACTTCAACGTTTTCGCTGTCGTCCTTACCTACAGGCACGCTTGAGTCCACAATGTTCGGTATTTTCATCTGTATTTCTGTAACCTTTTTCTGTAGCTCGTCCTCTTTCTCTTCAAGGGCTTTAAGCTCTTCGGCCTGCTCGTTTACAAGGCGCTTCATTTCCTCGGCTTCATCGCGCTTGCCCTGTGCCATTAAAGCGCCTATCTGCCGGCTTACCTTGTTGCGGTTGGCGCGCAGGTCGTTTGCGCGGTTGTTGGTGGCGCATTTTTCGCCGTAGAGCGAAATTATTTCGTCAACAAGCGGCAGCTTTTTATCTTCAAATTTCTTTTTAATGTTTTCCTTTACAATTTCCGGATTTTCACAAATAAATTTAATATCCAGCATTTTTATTCCTCCGTCAGACCGTAATCTCGTTATATTATAGCACGAATGTCTTTTTATGTCAAACTGTTTAATGACGATTTTGCCGCATATAATAAACGCGGGGTGAAAAAATGAAAGATAAAAAAGAAAAAATCAAGCCGATTGTAGATGTATCGTCCGTTCCGGTTACCGGAATGCCCGAAACCGCGTTCGATATGGTGAACCGCTACGGCACCTATAATATACAGTCTACCGCCGACACCGATAATATGTATCCTACCGTTGCGCACGGCTTTAATGAGGGCATTATTGAGACCGATTGCGATGAAAATACGGATGACGGCAAGAAAAAGAAGTAAAAACTTGACAAATGCTCCGAAAAGCCTTATAATTTCAATATGATTTAACTTTTTGGAGGAATTGAAAAATATGATTAGTGCCGGAGATTTCAGAAACGGAGTAACCTTTGAGGAAGACGGCAACGTTCTTCAGGTAATTGAATTTCAGCATGTAAAGCCGGGTAAGGGCGCCGCATTCGTAAGAACCAAGGTTAAAAACGTTATTACCGGATCGGTTGTTGAAAAGAGCTATAACCCTACCGCAAAATTCCCGACTGCTTTTGTTGAGAGAAAGGATATGGAATATTCCTATTCCGACGGCGATCTTTACTACTTTATGGATCAGGAAAGCTATGAGCTTGTTCCGATAAACGGCAGCGAACTGGGCGATAACTTTAAGTTTGTAAAAGAAAATATGGTTTGCAAAATCCTTTCCTATAAGGGTAAGGTTTTCGGTGTAGAGCCGCCCACATTTGTTGAACTTCAGGTATCTGCTACCGACCCCGGATTTAAGGGTGATACCGCTACCAACGCCACCAAGCCCGCAACGCTTGAAACAGGCGCCGAAATTCGCGTTCCGCTCTTTATTAACGAGGGCGATATGATAAGAATCGATACCCGCACAGGCGAGTATATGGAACGTGCATAATTTAAAAACGGAGGTTTGCAAAATGGATATTTGTGAGAAAGTAGCTTATATTAAAGGTCTTGCTGAGGGTCTTGCACTTGACGACAGCACCAAGGAGGGCAAGGTTCTTGCCGCTATTATCGACGTATTGGGTGATATTACAAACGAAATATGCGAAATAGAGGACGGCTGCGATGAGCTCATGGAGCAGCTTGACGCTGTTGACGAGGATCTTTCCACGGTTGAAGACATTGTTTATGGCGATGACGATTGCTGTGATGACGGTTGCGATTGCTGCGAAAACGAGGATCTTTATGAAATAGAATGCCCCGCCTGCCACGACACGGTTTATCTTGACGAAGATATGCTCGGAGAGGACGGAATAACCTGCCCGAACTGCGGAACAGAGCTTGAATTTGATTTTGACGACTGCGACTGCGGCTGCTGCCACGACGACGATTCCGATACCGACGAAGACGAGAAAGAATAATTTTTTAAAGCGGAATTCGGAATGCGTAATGCGGAATTTTAAAATGGGTAAGTCTTAATTCCGAATTCATAATTCCGCATTCCGAATTTATTTAAAGACTGCAAAGCTCCCTTATATCGGGAGCTTTTTTAATAAAGACCGAGGTTTTATATATGCTCGAAACTGAATTTAAGCTTGAATACGAAATTGAAGAATTATCGGCAGACGGCGGCGTGCCCGTTATAGTGGTGGCTGCCGGCTCGTCAACGCGTATGAACGGCATAAACAAGCAAACCGCGCTGCTTTGCGGCGTTCCTTTAATAATAAGAACTCTTATGCGGTTTGAAAAGTGCAGCAAAATATCTAATATTATTCTCGTTGTAAAGCCGGACGAGCTTTTCAGTATGCAGCAGTTAGCCGACAGGTACGGCATAAAAAAGCTCACGGACATTGTGTGCGGCGGGGAAAACCGCCAGCAATCGGTTAAAAACGGATTGGAGCGCCTGCCCGAAAACGGCGAAACCGTGCTTATTCATGACGGCGCGCGCCCATTTGTGACGGATGAAATAATTTGCAACGTTATATCCGCCCTAGGTACCCATAACGCCGTAACCTGCGCCGTCAAGCTGAAAGACACGGTAAAGCAGGTTGATGAGAACGGAAACGTGCTCTCAACGCCCGACAGAAATTCACTTGTCGCGGTGCAGACTCCGCAGGGCGTGAATGTTTCCGATTATCGCGCGGCGCTTGAAAACGCGGTGGATCTCGGCAGGTTCACCGATGATATGTCGGTTATGGAGGCGGCGGGGCATAAGCCGTTTACTGTGCCCGGCAGCTATGAAAACATAAAGGTGACTACGCCCGAAGATATAGCGCTTGCGGAATATCTTATTTTAAAGGATGAAAAGGAATGAGAATAGGTCACGGCTATGATGTTCACCGCTTTGCGGAAAACAGGCGGCTTATTATAGGCGGGGTGGAAATACCCTTTGAAATGGGGCTTTTGGGGCACTCCGACGCGGACGTGCTGCTACACGCCGTTTGCGACGCGCTGCTCGGCGCGGCAGCTTTGGGGGATATAGGCAAGCATTTCCCCGATACCGACCCCGCGTTTTGCAATATTGACAGCCGCATACTGCTCAGAAAAACCGCAGAGCTGCTGCGTGAGCGCGGCTTTATGCCGGTTAATATAGACGCTACGGTTATAGCCCAAAAGCCGAAACTTGCAGCCGCCGTTCCCGAAATGGTGAAAAATATAGCGGCTGACTGCGGCATTGAACCCGACTGCGTTAACGTTAAGGCTACTACCGAAGAAGGCTTAGGCTTTACGGGCACAATGGAGGGCATAGCGGCGCACGCCGTTTGCCTTATTGAGCGAATATAGGCGCCGATCCCCGCATATTATTTACGGGTGAGTAAATATGAAGCTTTTTATAACCTTTTCAAAAAGAAGTCTTGCGGCGGTGCTGCTTTCACTTATAGCGGCGCTTGCCGTTTTAAGTCGGGTCACGGCGCTGTCGGGCGGCGGCATTAACGGCTCTACAAACGCCGAGCGGGTGGATTATATTAACAGCCTTGGCTGTAATGTAGAGGAAACGGCGATTTCTTCAAAGGAAACGGTAATTCCGCAAAGCTTCGGCAAGGTGTATGAAAAGTACAATTCGTTGCAGAAAAAAGCCGGCTTTGACCTTGAACCGTTTCGGGGAAAGACGGCGACCGTTTATTCCTACCGATTTGAGGACTCGCCCGAAAGGGTTGTAAATCTTATAGTTGTAAACGGCGACATTGTAGGCGGCGATATTTCCTCAACCGCGCTTGACGGATTTATGCTGCCGCTTTTAAGTGAGAGTGTAAAGAAAATTGAGACTTGATAAATTTATTTCTTCGCAGCTTAATATTTCCCGCAGGGACGCCCGCGCCGCCATTTTAAGGGGCAGGGCGGCGGTAGGCGGAGTAACGGTTAAAGCCGTGGATTTTAAAATTGACGAAACCGCCGATACGGTAGCTTTTGACGGACAGGCAGTAAGCTATAAAAAATTTATTTATATAGTTATGAATAAGCCGCGCGGGGTGCTTTCGGCGAGCGAAGACATGCGGCAGCGGACGGTTATCGACTTAATTCCCGAAAATTTGCGGCGGAACGGACTTTTTCCCGTGGGCAGACTTGATAAGGACACTACGGGATTGCTTATTATAACCGACGACGGAGATTTCGCCCACAGTGTGCTCTCACCCAAAAAGGAAATTTTTAAAACCTATATTGCGGTATTAGACGGCGATATAACCCCCGATATGCCCGAAAAATTTTTAAACGGGGTGATATTGTCGGACGGAACAAAGTGCCGTAAAGCATTTTTAAAACGTGTGGATAAAAACACTGCGGAAATTAAAATCTGCGAGGGAAAATATCATCAGATAAAAAGAATGTTCGGCACGGTGGGACTCGGAGTAAACGCGCTTGAAAGAACCGCCGTGGGCAACTTTATATTGCCCGAAAATCTGCCTGTCGGCGCATGCTCGGAAACCGATTTGGAAGCTCTTGGAAGCATATTTTCCGACGAATAACGCCCTAATATGCATATTAAACAAAACATTTCTTTTAACATTGGATATATTTTGCATAGCATTTTTAAAGGCGTTTTGGTATAATAACAAAGTAAACTCAAGCAATTTTTTTAGGAGGCTGCAATATGGCAAGTTTGTCTTTACGTAACGTATACAAAAGATACCCGGGCGGCGTTACGGCTGTTTCGGATTTTAACCTGGAGATTAAGGATAAAGAGTTTATAATTCTCGTTGGTCCTTCAGGTTGCGGTAAGTCCACTACCCTGAGAATGGTAGCCGGTCTTGAGGAAATTTCCGACGGTGAGATCTACATCGGTGACAAGCTTGTTAACGACGTTGCTCCGAAGGATCGCGATATAGCGATGGTTTTCCAGAACTACGCGCTTTATCCGCATATGACTGTTTTCGACAATATGGCTTTCGGTCTTAAACTTCGTAAAACCCCGAAGGATGAGATTAAGCGCCGCGTTGAAGAGGCAGCCCGTATTCTTGATATTTCACACCTGTTAGAGCGTAAGCCGAAGGCTTTGTCCGGCGGTCAGCGTCAGCGTGTTGCTTTGGGTCGTGCAATAGTTCGCGAGCCTAAGGTATTCCTCCTTGACGAACCGCTTTCCAACTTGGACGCTAAGCTCCGTGCACAGATGCGTACCGAAATTTCTAAGCTGCATCAGCGTTTGGGTACTACGTTCATTTACGTTACCCATGACCAGACCGAGGCTATGACAATGGGTACCCGCATTGTTGTTATGAAGAGCGGCCTTATTCAGCAGGTTGATACACCGAATAACCTTTACCTCTATCCCTGCAACCTTTTCGTTGCCGGATTTATCGGTTCTCCGCAGATGAACTTTATCGAGTCCAAGCTCCTTAAAGAGGGCGAGGATTATCTCGTAGAGTTCGGCTCTGAAGATACAAAGACCCGCGCCGGTGTTAAGTATAAAATTAAGCTCCCGGCTTCTAAGAATAAGGATAACTGCCTTGAAAATTATGTCGGCAAGGAAGTTATTATGGGTATTCGCCCCGAGAACGTTCACAACGAGGAAGACCTCATAGCTATCCATAAGGACGGCTTGGTAGAGGCTGACGTTGAGGTTACCGAGCTTATGGGTGCCGAGACTTACCTCTATATGAACTGCGAGGGTCAGTCGATTAACGCTCGCGTTAGCCCGACAAACACCGCTCGCCCCGGCGACAAGATTACAATTGCATTTGAAACCGCTAAGATTCACCTGTTCGATAAGGATACCGAACTTACAATCTGCAATTGATTTTAAAGTAATTAAGCAAACAGGCAACCGAAAATTCGGTTGCCTGTTTTTTGCAGTGATGAATTTCAGAAAATGAATCTGGGGGAGGGTATAACCATCGGTCCCCAAACACCGAGCGACAACGGTTTCTGCAAAGTTTGATTTGTATTTTTAAAGGCTCTATAATAAATGTTGGGGTAAGCAAGTAGAGCCTACGAAGAAAAAATAAGAT